>NZ_FOXR01000041.1:0-15156 GCF_900115765.1 Caldicoprobacter faecalis
ATAAAACTGCTGGAGGCTCTTTTAGGTCAAGGACGGGCGCAGCCCGGCGATAGCGAATCCTTGACCTAAAAGAAGCCGGAAGCAGTAAAATTTAATAAAGATTAGTGGTGATAATTTAACCTGATTCTAGCCAGAGGGAATTTTACACAAAAATTTGGACTTGATCGGGGGGAGGTACACATGGTAGAAGAGCCTATCATAAGGCTGGTGAATGTATCAAAAAATTACGATGGGACAGAGGCGTTGAAGGATATCAATCTGTGTATACGCAAAAACGAGTTTCTTACTTTGCTTGGGCCGAGCGGGTGCGGTAAGACCACAACGCTTCGCATCATTGCGGGTTTTGAGCGGCCCGATTCGGGAGCGGTGTTCTTTGAAGGAAAGGACATAACCAACCTACCTCCCTATAAGAGAAAGGTAAACACCGTCTTTCAAAGATATGCCCTGTTTCCGCATATGAACGTGGCTGAGAACATAGCGTTTGGGCTTAAGATAAAGAAGCTGGATAAGAAGACCATAGAGAGAAAAGTGGCCGAGGTGCTTGAGCTGGTAAACCTCAAAGGGTTTGAGAAAAGGAGCGTAGACTCGCTGAGCGGAGGACAGCAGCAGAGGGTGGCCATAGCCAGGGCGCTGGTCAATGAGCCGGAAGTGTTGCTGCTGGATGAGCCCTTGGGAGCTCTGGACTTAAAGCTTAGAAAGAGCATGCAAATTGAGCTTAAGAGGATTCAGAAGATGCTGGGTATCACCTTTGTCTATGTAACCCACGATCAGGAAGAGGCCCTCACCATGTCGGATACCATCGTGGTCATGAAGGATGGCACCATACAGCAGATCGGTACGCCCGAGATGATATACAACGAGCCTAAAAACGCATTTGTGGCCGATTTCATCGGTGAGAGCAACATCATCCCGGGCAGGATGCTTAAGGACAACCTGGTGTATTTTGCTGGCCATGAATTCGAGTGCGTCGACTCCGGCTTTGAACGCAATGAAGAGGTAGATGTGGTCATAAGGCCCGAGGACATAAAGCTGGTACCTGTAGGAGAGGGTATGCTGCAGGGAGAGGTGGAATCGGTGACCTTCAAAGGGGTGCATTACGAGATGATAGTGCGCAGCGAAGGTATAAACTGGATGATACACAGCACCCTTATGGAGCCGGTGGGAAGCAGGATAGGGCTCCGCATACTCCCCCACGACATTCATATAATGAAGAAGGCGGCGGTAAAATGAAAAAGACGTGGTACGCATACCCCTACCTGGTATGGATGGCCATCTTCATAGTGGTGCCGCTGTTTTTGCTGTTGTTTTATACCTTTACTGCCACCACCGAAGAGGGCATACGGTTTACCCTCCAGCACATAAAGCGCGTATGTGAACCGATATACCTGATGGTGTTGCTGCGCTCAATACTGCTTGCGCTCATATGCACCGTGGTGTGCCTTTTGATAGGCTATCCCGTGGCGCTGATCCTTGCCAGCAAGGAGTACAGCCAGAATAAGGTTTTGGCCTTGCTGTTCGTGATTCCCATGTGGATAAATTTTCTGGTAAGGACCTATGCCTGGATGAGCCTGCTGGGGAAGAATGGCCTGATCGATATGGTGATGGATTTCTTGCGCCTCCCTCCTGTACAGCTTCTTTATACCGACCATGCGGTGGTGCTGGGGATGGTGTACAACTTTTTGCCCTTTATGGTGCTGCCCATATATTCGGTTTTGGCCAAGATGGACAAGAGCATCATCGAAGCGGCAGAAGACCTGGGTGCAGACTACATCACCGTGCTGAAGAGGATTATCATCCCCCTCAGCCTGCCAGGGGTCATATCGGGCATCACCATGGTGTTCATGCCGGCGGTAACCACCTTTATAATATCCAGGCTCCTGGGTGGCGGCCAATATATACTCATAGGCAATCTGATAGAGCAGCAGTTTATTGTAGTGGGCGATTGGAACTTTGGGTCGGCCATATCCTTTGTGCTGACGGTGATAATTCTGATAAGCATGGGCATCATGCGCAAATACGACAGGGAGTATGAGGGGGGTGCCATATGGTAGGGCGTATAATCAAAAGGGTATACCTGTACCTGATATTTCTTTTCCTGTACGCGCCCATAGTGGTGCTGGTGGCCTATTCCTTTAACGAATCCAGGTCAAGGGGGCGGTGGGGTGGCTTCACTTTAAGGTGGTATGCCGAGCTGTTTAGGGATACCGAGGTGCTACGTGCGCTTTACAATACCCTGGCCATAGCCGTCCTGTCGGCAGTGATAGCCACGGTCATCGGTACGGCGGCCGCCATAGGCATACATGAGATGAAGAGGATCAAAAAGGTAATAGTGATGAACCTCACCTACCTGCCTGTGATAAACCCAGATATTGTGACAGGCGTGTCGCTCATGCTACTGTTTGTGTTTACCAAGCCGTTTACCCAGCTGGGATTGGGCTTTTTCACCATGCTGCTCGCCCACATCACCTTTAATATACCCTACGTAATACTATCCGTATTGCCCAAGCTCAAGCAGCTTGATAAACACGTATATGAAGCGGCGCTCGACCTGGGCGCAACCCCTTCCTACGCCTTACGAAAGGTTGTTATCCCCCAGATAATGCCGGGGATCGTGACGGGTTTCTTGCTGGCCTTCACCCTATCCATCGACGATTTTGTCATCAGCTTCTTTACCACCGGCTCGGGGGTGTCAAACATCGCCATATACGTCTATTCCATGGCAAGAAGGGGTGTCAACCCTAAGATAAATGCTTTATCAACGATTATGTTTGTCACTGTGCTGGCATTGTTGCTTATAGTAAACAAAAGGATGAGCAAAGATAATCCAAAGGTAAAGGAGAGTGTGAGGTCAACTACCCACCACTTAAAGAAGCGGGGGCTTGTAAAGAGCCCTGGTTGACTAGCCTCAGCCACCAGCAAAAAGTTGACGGGGCTACGTTAGACAGGTCATGACACCCCGGGGTGCTGCTCAAGCTCCGGGCTCTGTCGTACAGGTCTAAACAGTCCTGAGGGGTAGGGACAGTGACCTGTGCATGACAAGCCTGTCTAACATTGGCGATGAGCACCTAACTCCGCAAGGAGGCTTACCGCTTATGGTGTATGTAATTTCAAAGGCGGGGAAACCACTAATGCCAACCGAAAGACACGGCAAAGTAAGACGGCTTTTAAAGCAGGGACTTGCAAAGGTAGTCAAACGGGAACCGTTTACAGTCCAGCTTTTATACGATACCACTACCTACACACAGCCGGTGACGGTAGGACTGGATATAGGTTCTAAGACAACAGGTGTATCGGCTGTTACGGAGAAGAAAGAGATATTCTCTGCAGAGGTAGAGCTGAGGGACGATATTAAAGGGTTGCTGCTTGAACGAAGGCAGTACAGGAGGATGAGAAGATACAGAAAGGTGCGCTACCGCAAACCCAGGTTTTTAAACAGAGCAAGGGATGATGGGTGGCTTGCTCCCAGCCTTCAGTGGAAGGTAGATGCACACATAAGGATAGTAGATATGCTTGGCAGGATAATGCCGATAGAGAGAGTAGTGGTTGAGGTTGCACCGTTTGATACGCAGAAGATACTAAATCCTGGCATAGAGGGAGAAGATTATCAGAATGGCGCACAGAAGGGTTTCTGGGATGTAAGGGAATACTGCTTATGGCGAGCTGGTTACAGGTCAGAATTATCGGGTAAAAGGGGTATATTAGAGGTTCACCATATAGTTCCGAGAAGCGAAGGCGGGACGGATACTCCCAGCAATTTGATAGTGCTGACTGCAGACGAGCACAAAGGGGTGCATGAGGGCAGGATAAGGATACCGAAGTCAAAGGTTGAGAAGGTGAAGATGTTTAAGGATGCGGCACATGTATCGACGATAGGGTGGCATATAGTTAACAGGTTAAGAGAACGTTATTCTGTGGAAGTGACATATGGGAGTACAACGAAGGCGAAACGGTTGAGTTGTGGTATGGAGAAGTCGCACAGAGTTGATGCGTTTATAATAGCTGGTGGGGATTTGCAAGAGAGGTTGAGAGAATGGTACTTAGGGAAGTTTTTGAGGCGACAGAACAGGTCATTGCATAAAGCGAATCCTATCAAGGGTGGGGTAAGACCCGTTAACACGATTAAGGAGGCATATGGTTTTAGGCGATACGACAGAGTAGAATACGAAGGCATAATTGGGATAATAGCGGGTTTAAGGAGTAGCGGGTATTTTGCTGTAAGAAGTCTTTCAGGTGAAAAGATACATGACAGTGCCAAGCATAACAGGTTAAGACTTGTAGAAAAAGCAAAGACATTAATGTTAGAAAGGAGGGAAGAGCGCATTCCTCTCCATCTTGAAGAAGATGGAGTCTCCTGCGCTCGTATATGATGAAAAAGGCATTTAAAATTTTCGGACTTTTTTTCAGCGTAATAATGGTGGTGGGCATCTTGGCCGGATGCGGCAGCGCTCCCAAGGCGCAGCTTAAAGTGTACAACTGGGGAGATTATATCGACGAAACTGTCATTGAAGAATTTGAAAAGAAGTACAACATCGACGTGATATACGATACCTTTGCTACCAATGAGGAGATGTATGTAAAGGTAAAGGGCGGTGGAGCCGACTATGACGTGGCCATTCCGTCAGATTACATGATCGAGCGCATGATAAAGGAGGGCATGCTTGAGAAGATAGACTTCAGCAACGTTCCCAACTATAAATATATAGATGAAAGGTTTAAGAATCTCCCCTATGACCCAAATAACGAATATTCCGTCCCCTACATGTGGGGCACCGTCGGCATTTTGTACAACAAAAAGATGGTCAAAGAGCCTGTTGACAGCTGGAAGATACTGTGGGATGAGAAGTACAAGAAGCAGATCTTCATGCTGGACAGCAGCAGGGACTCCATAGGGGTGGCCCTCAAGATGCTGGGATATTCTTTGAATACGAGGAATATAGATGAATTGGAGCAGGCCAAGGAGGCGTTGATAAGGCAAAAACCACTGGTGCTGTCTTACGTGGGTGACGAGGTTAAGGATGCCATGATATCGGGGCAGGCAGCTCTTGCGGTGGTGTGGTCGGGCGATGCCGTCTATACCAAGAGGGAAAACCCCGACCTGGAGTACGTAATCCCCAAGGAAGGCAGCAATCTGTGGGTCGATGCCATGGTAATTCTAAAGGGTACTAAAAACAAGAAGGCGGCAGAGCAGTTCATCAACTTCATGTGTGAGCCCGAGATCGCCTTTAGAAACGCCGACTATATAGGATACTCCACGCCTCATACCGAAGCTAAGAAGATGCTGGATCCAGAAATCCTCAATGACAGGACTGCTTATCCAACCGATGAGGATTTGAAGAATTGCGAGGTATTTGAAGCGCTGTCGGATGTCATAAAGGAGTATGATAGGGTATGGACAGAGGTGAAGGCAGCGAGATGAAGCGGTTTAGAATAGTTGTGGCTGGCTGTGGTAACATGGCCAATACCTGGATAAAATACGCTTTGGAAAGGCAAGATGCCGAAATTGTGGCGCTGGTTGATATAAATGAAGAGAACGCGCGTGCTATGGCGAGGCGGCATGGTCTGGACTGTGGTATATACCAGGACATTGAAAAAGCTATAGAGGATTCATCAGCTAACCTGGTATTCGATGTAACCGTACCTGAAGCTCACCACAGGATAGTGACCACAGCGCTTAAGATGGGATGCGACGTGCTGGGTGAAAAGCCCATGGCTTCCTCGATGGAAGAGGCTCGAGAAATGGTGGCTGTTGCTAGCGAATCAGGTAGGATGTATGCGGTTATGCAAAACCGGCGCTACTTAAAACATATTCGTGCATTTCGCGAGCTTGTAAGCTCGGGGGTTATCGGCAAGCCTGGGTTTGTATGTGCCGATTTTTTCCTGGGGCCCCATTTTGGAGGGGTCAGAGAGGTCATGGACAGCCCGCTTATCCTGGACATGGCCATCCATACATTTGACCAAGCGCGTTTTATCATTGGTGCGGACCCCGTTTCGGTGTACTGCCATGAATTCAATCCCCCCGGTTCATGGTATAAAGGAAATGCCGCTGCGGTATGTATTTTTGAGTTTTCGGATGGTTCGGTGTTCTGCTACAGGGGGTCCTGGTGTGCGCAAGGCGCTCCTACTTCGTGGGAATCCTGCTGGAGAATTACGGGCAGTAAGGGTACGGCTATATGGGATGGTGTCAATCCCCCCTACTGTGAGGTTGTGGTGGAGGGTCATACGAAACAGTTCATTTATGAGACCAAAAGGGTTGAAGCCACATATTCGTGGAACGGTAGAGAGGGGCATGTTGGATGTCTTGATGAGATGTTTAACGCGCTTTTAGAAGGCAGGAAGGCCGAGACCGATTGTACTGATAATATAAAGAGCATGGCAATGGTCTTCGGCGCGCTGGAAAGTGCTAGAAAAGGTAAAAAAATAATGCTGTAAACTTAAATTAATAGCCTTTTCTATGGAGGAATTTGCTAAGCGGCGTAGAATATATATTATTGAGCTGTTGATAAAAACTATATTAGATTACCATGATAAAAAATAAAGCAAAAGGGAGGCGTGTACATATGAAGTTAGGGGTCTTCACGGTGTTGTTGGCCAACAAGAGCTTTGAGGAGGCCTTAAAGTACTTGCATGATTTAGGGGTTGAAGCGGTAGAGATAGGTACGGGGGGATTTCCTGGTAAAGCGCATGCCAATCCTGATGAGCTGCTGGCCGATGAAAATAAGCTCAATGAGTTTAAGGACCTGCTCAAGAAGTACAACATGCAGATCAGCGCATTGAGCTGTCACGGCAATCCCGTACATCCCCAAAAGGAAATCGCAGATGCTTTTCATAAGGATTTTGAAAAGACGGTGCTGCTGGCTGAAAAGCTTGGTGTCGACAGGGTTATCACCTTTTCGGGGTGTCCCGGGGACTCTCCCGGTTCTAAGTATCCAAACTGGGTCACATGCCCGTGGCCGGACGATTTCTTGAAGATACTGGATTATCAGTGGAACGAGGTGCTTATCCCATACTGGGAGAAGGCGGTCAAGTTTGCAAATGACCACGGCGTGAATAAGATATGCCTTGAGATGCACCCGGGCTTCTGCGTTTATAATCCCGAAACATTGCTTAAGCTGAGAGCCGCGGTGGGCGATACCATTGGCGCCAACTATGACCCCAGCCATCTGTTCTGGCAGGGGATAGATCCCGTTGCGTCTATCCGCAAGCTGGGCCCGGCCATATATCACTTCCATGCCAAGGACACCAGGATAGATAAGCTCAACACCGCTGTGAATGGCGTGCTGGATACAAAGCATTACGGCGATGAGATCAACCGCTCTTGGATCTTCCGCACAGTCGGATATGGCCATGACTATCAGGTGTGGAAGGACATTGTGAGCAACCTGCGCATGGTGGGCTATGATTACGTAATGAGCATAGAACATGAGGACAGCCTTATGTCGCCAAATGAAGGGCTGCAAAAGGCTATTGCGTTCTTGAAAGAGGTCATGATTTTTGAATCAAAGGGCGAGATGTGGTGGGCTTAAACTAGGCTTAATGAAAGTGGGGGAGAATGTATATGAAGGATACCTTGAATGTGGGGCTTGTTGGGTATAAGTTCATGGGTAAGGCCCATAGCAATGCCTTCAGGAAGCTAGGGATGTTTTTTAATCCCAGCCTGAAGGTCGTCATGAAGGCCATATGCGGCAGGGACGAGGAATGGGTCAAGCAGTCGGCTGAGAAATTCGGGTGGGAAAGCTACGAAACCTCATGGGAGAAGTTGGTCAAACGGGACGACATAGACATGGTGGATATAGCTGCCCCCAGCAACGTTCATAAGGAGATAGCCATTGCAGCCGCTGAGGAAGGAAAGCACGTATTTTGCGAAAAGCCGCTGGCTTTAAACCTCAAGGACGCAAGGGAAATGCTGGAAGCAGTGGAGAAGAACAAGGTAAAGCACCAGATAGGGTTTAACTACAGGTTTGCTCCTGCTGTACAGCTGGCCAAAAAATTGATCGACGAGGGCAAGATCGGGAAGATATACCATTTCCGCGCATTATATCTCCAGGATTGGGTTATGGATCCCGAGTTCCCGCTGGTGTGGAGGTTTGACAAGAAGATAGCCGGGTCGGGGGCCTTGGGCGACCTGGGCGCTCACATCATTGACCTGGCCCGCTTCCTTGTAGGGGAGTTTGACAGGGTCATTGGAATTAACAAGACTTTTATCAAGGAAAGGCCCATAGTGGAGAGGATGGAAGGCTTAAGTGCTGACGCTCAGGCCGGTGCGCCCCGCGGTGAGGTAACGGTAGACGACGCTACCCTGTTCCTTGCTGAGTTTAAAAACGGCGCCCTTGGCTCCTTTGAGGCCACCCGCTTTGCCAACGGCCACAAAAACGGCATGTCTTTTGAGATAAACGGCAGCAAGGGCAGCTTGAGGTTCGAGTTTGAAAGGATGAACGAGCTGTGGTATTATTCTTCTGAGGACTCCGAAGGAGTACAGGGTTTCAGGCTCATTCAAGTTACAGAGCCGGTTCACCCCTATGCTTCGGCGTGGTGGCCTGCGGGGCATGTTATAGGCTATGAGCATACCTTTGTACACGAGCTTTACGAATTTGTAGAGGCAATCGCTCACGATAGAAATGCCTGCCCCGATTTCAATGACGGGGTGAAGTGTTCGCAGGTGATTGAGGCAGTGGAACTATCCATTGCAGAAGGGCAATGGATAGAGGTGGATAGCCTGTAGGGGATATTGATAACCTTTGGCGACAGCTGCGGGGAAAGCACCCGTGGCTGTTTTTGTTTAAACCCTGAACAACAGAGAAGGCACACAAAACGATATACAGGAGGAATCGTAGGCGATGAAGATAGGCACTTTGTCCGTTCCCACCAACGTATTTCTTGCGCCAATGGCAGGAGTTACAGATATGCCGTTTCGCCTACTGTGCAAGCAGCAGGGCTGTGGCATGGTGTATACCGAAATGGTGAGCGCCAAGGGCCTCTACTACGGTGATGAAAAGACCTGGAAGCTTACCGAGGTTCATCCCGATGAACACCCGGTAGGGGTGCAGATTTTCGGTTCTGACCCCGATATAATGGCCGAGATAGCCAGGAGGCTGTCTCAGACCGATGTAGACTTGATAGATATAAATATGGGATGTCCCACGCCCAAGATTGTGAAGAATGGGGATGGAAGCGCACTCATGCGTCAACCAGAAAAGGTCTATAAGATAGTAAAGGCGGTGGTGGAAGCTTCTGACAAGCCCGTGACCGTCAAGATAAGGAAGGGCTGGGATGATGAAAGCGTCAACGCCGTCGAGATAGCCCAGATAATCGAGGAAGCGGGGGGATGTGCAGTAACGGTGCATGGCCGTACCAGGGAGCAGTTTTACTCGGGCACTGCCGATTGGGACATCATTCGCAAGGTGAAACAAGCTGTCTCTATACCCGTCATTGGGAACGGGGATATATTTACGCCAGAGGATGCAAAGAGGATGCTGGATGAGACGGGGTGTGATGGTGTAATGGTCGGTCGAGGGGCTCACGGCAATCCCTGGATTTTTAAAAGGATAATTCATTATCTGGAGACAGGGGAACTGCTGACTCCGCCCACGCCGCGCCAGAAGATCGAAATGGCGTTGCATCACCTCGACATGATGATACAATACAAGGGTGAGGAAGTAGGAATCCGTGAGATGAGAAAGCATATAAGCTGGTATATTAAGGGACTGCCCAATGCTAATAGAGTTAAAAATGTTGTGAACACCTTAAAGGATGTGAAGGGGATCCATGAGCTGTTGAAGGGGTATCTGCTTGAGCTGGAAGGGTCTGTGTGATTGCGCTTTGAGGAGAAATTTTTGAGATGTTTTACCAGGATATTTATACAAGCCCAGTAATGGGTATAATTGTAATTGGTGCTGGGCCGGTTGAATAAAAATGATTTATAGGAGGATGGCATGAAGAGGATTGTCAGCGTAAGCATAGGAGCCTCTTCAAGGAACCACAGCGTCACTGCCAACATATGCGGTCAGGATTTTCTTATAGAGAGGATAGGAACCGATGGGGATTTAAAAAAGGCCGTTCAGCTCATTGAGGAGCTGGATGGAAAAGTGGATGTGTTCGGCATGGGCGGGATCGACCTGTATCTGTATGGCGGCAACGGGCGGAGGTATGTGATAAGGGCGGCGTTGCCCCTTGCCAGGGCTGCCAAAATGACGCCCATCGTTGATGGCTCGGGCCTCAAGAATACACTGGAACGGGATGTGGTCAATTTTCTGCACAGGGATTGCGGATTAGATTTGAAAGGGAAAAAAGTATTGTTGGTGTCTGCTATGGATAGATTTGGTATGGCAGAGGAATTTACAAGTATGGGCTGTGATATGATATTCGGTGATGTGATATTTGCGCTGGGGCTGCCCATACCAATACGCAGTTTAAAAAATCTACATCGTTTGGCAAGCGCCTTGATGCCCATCATTTGCCGTTTGCCCTTTCACTGGTTGTATCCAACAGGCCGCGAACAGGATAAGATACTTCCTAAGTACAGCCGATACTACCAGGCTGCCGATGTCATTGCGGGGGATTTTATCTATATAAAACGTTATCTTCCTGATCACCTCGAGGGCAAGGTGATTGTGACCAATACCATCACTGAAAGCGATGTACAGATGCTCAAGCAGAGGGGCGTGAAGCTGCTTGTGACCTCCACCCCAGAGTTTAACGGGCGATCCTTTGGCACCAATGTGATTGAGGCTTTGATAGTCAGCCTTTCGGGGAAAAGGCCAGAAGACATCACTGCAGATATGTACGCCAGGCTGATACGGGAATTTGGGATCACCCACGGGGTTGAATATTTAAATTGAATGGGGATCAGAAAGTGGGCAAGTTTGCTGTCATGACATTTCGGCATGTGGATGACCAATCCCAAGCTGGTACTGGAATTGTGGGCAGATTGATAAACCTTTTAAAGGGCTGGCGCTCTAACGTGGCGGTTCAGACCATCGGCACTGTCATTTTTAAAGGGGATGCCCATGAGATGGGGTATATACTCCAATTGTCGGATTTTATAGTGAAGTGGGATAGGCTTTCGCCAAACAGGCGCCGGAAGAAGCTGCTTAAATATTTGGGACTTTTGGAAGAGCTGGGCATTGAAATGGTATGTATTCCCTATTACTGGAGCGTTCTGCCGGAAGAGGTTATAGAAGTGATGAAAAAAAGGTTTGTTGTAGACTCCGGGTACCAGATGCGCATCTTTGCGCTTGTGGAATCTATAAAATACCTGATGGGGATGCTGAAGGATAGGGTGCTCGATATGGAAGTGGGGATTTGGGGGGCTGACACCCGAGTCGGCAGGCTGTTTGCTCGAGTACTGGCACCTTATGTGAATAATATGGTGTTGGGGGGTACATCTATCGATGACCTTTATGAACTGGCCGATGAGGTCATGAGGGAAACAGGGCTGGCTTGCCCAGTCACCACTGATGCCGGTGAATGCCTCAAAGATAAGCGGCTTGTGGTGGTGGCAGAGGAGTGCGACTTCAGCCTTCTGAGCAGCCATGCCATTGTTGTATATGCGGGTGAAATCGATTTAAAATATATAGAGGCGATGAAACGCCATCCGGGGCCTTTTTGGATATTGTCGGGCTGGGCAACCTTGCCAGATGAAGTAAAGGCAGATATCGAGCTGTTGCCGTGGGAAACTTTGGGCGTACTGCAGGCCTTATCTCTTATGGGAGAAGAGATTCGCGAGATGAACCGTATATTGGATACCTTAAAGATGCGCGGGTTTATATCGCCAGAAGGCGGAATAACCTATAACACCTTCCGCATCCGGCACTTCAGAAAAAGGACCTGATTATATTTTCTTGACAAACCATTACTACTTTTTTATAATAATTGTACTACAAATTTAGAAAGATTTTCAAGCACTGGCACAAATGATATTTGTGTCAGTGCTTATTGTATTGGTTATGGGGTAGATTAAGCTTTTTTGGAATTAAAAGTGTGTTTTAAACACATATTAATCATCAATTGAAAAATTAGAATTAAAAAGGGGAGAATCGATTATGGCAGAGGATTACAAAGAGACAATACTAACGCAGGAAGGCGTTGCTAAATTGGAGGAAGAGTTAAGGTATTTAAAAACTGTCAAGCGTAAAGAGGTGGCAGAGCGCATCAAACAGGCCATCGCTTTTGGTGATCTCAGCGAAAATTCGGAGTACGATGAGGCAAAAAATGAGCAGGCATTCATCGAGGGGCGCATCGTCACCCTAGAAAACCTGCTTAGAAATGCGAAAGTTATCGATGATGAGGATATCTCCACTGATGTGGTGAGTATTGGCGTCACAGTAAAGCTGCTGGATGTTGAAACCAACGACGTAGTGGAGTATACTATTGTAGGGTCCACCGAAGCCAATCCGGCCGAAAACAGGATATCCAATAAATCGCCGGTGGGTAAAGCCTTGCTTGGCAAACCCGTGGGAGCGGTGGTTGACGTACATGTACCGGACGGAGTTATCAAGTTTAAAATACTAGAAATTCGCAAGTGAAGGTGAGAAATACAGGATGGATGCAACAAGGACGGACGCTCAGTTTGAGGAACAGAATTTGAACGAGGTACTGCTGGTCAGGAGGGAAAAATTGGATAAGCTGCGCAAAGAGGGCAGGGATCCTTTTGCCATTACCCGGTTTGAGGTTACCCACTATTCGCAGCAAATAAAGGACAATTTTGATACCATGGAAGGTCAAGAGGTCACCGTAGCAGGCAGGATCATGTCAAAAAGAGTGATGGGTAAGGCCAGTTTTGCCCACATCCAGGACAGTGCCGGGCAGATACAGATATTTGTGCGCATAAACGATGTGGGCGATGAACAGTACCAGGACTTTAAGTCCTTCGATTTAGGAGACATCATAGGGGTGACGGGAGAGGTCTTTAAGACAAAAACGGGGGAGATTTCGGTTAGGGCAAAAAACATGGTATTACTTACCAAGTCTCTTTATCCTCTTCCGGAGAAGTGGCATGGGCTTAAGGACCCTGACCTTCGTTACAGGCACAGATATGTGGATTTGATTGTAAATCCAGAGGTGCGCCGTACCTTTGAAATACGTTCCAAGGTTATACGATGCATCAGGAATTATCTCGACACCAGGGGATATCTAGAAGTTGAGACGCCTATCCTCCATATCACTGCAGGTGGCGCTGCTGCCCGGCCTTTTATTACCCATCATAACACCCTGGATATTGATTTGTACCTTCGTATTGCGACCGAGCTCCACTTAAAACGGCTAATCGTCGGTGGCTTTGATAAGGTTTACGAGCTGGGGCGCGTATTCCGCAACGAAGGGATGTCCATCAAGCACAATCCCGAATTTACTTCCATCGAGATATACAGGGCCTATGCTGATTACATGGACATGATGGAACTCACTGAAGACATGATAGTCACCGTTGCAAAAGAGGTGCTGGGTACCACCAAGCTGACGTACCAGGGCCAGGAGATCGACCTGATGCCTCCATGGCAGCGTATGACCATGATTGAGGCTGTCAAGAAATACGCGGGGGTAGATTTTTCGCAGATTAATACCGACGAGGAGGCCAGGGAGGTCGCAAAGCAAGCAGGTCTGGAGCTTAAGAAGGGCAATACCTGGGGGCACATACTCAATGCTTTCTTTGAAGAAAAGGTGGAGCAGCATCTGGTGCAGCCCACCTTTATCCTGGATTACCCCATTGAGATTTCGCCGCTTGCCAAGAAGAAGAAAGATGACCCCAGGTTGACCTACCGTTTTGAGCTGTATATAGTGGCACGGGAGATTGCCAACGCGTTTTCTGAGCTGAATGACCCAATTGACCAGAGAGAACGTTTCATGGAGCAGGCCAGACAGCGTGCCGCAGGAGATGAGGAAGCCCATATGATGGATGAGGACTTCGTGCATGCGCTGGAGATTGGTATGCCTCCAACCGGTGGTGTAGGCATAGGCATTGACAGGCTGGTCATGCTGTTTACCGACTCTTACTCGATAAGGGATGTAATACTGTTCCCCACCATGAGGCCCAAGGAGTAAAAGCAATAAAGGCGGTGATTAAGAAGCGTAAAAGCCATGGGACCTTAAAAACGGTTCCATGGCTTCTTAATTTTTTGATATGTTAGAATTCAACATAACCACGCAACGTACCATTGTATAATCAAAAACAGCATTTTGCTGCACTTGTTGAGCACTTGCATTTGATGTATAATTAATATGTATGTATTGTATAAACTTTTTAGGCAGGTGATATACTCCATGTATCAGGTTGTGGTAAACAGGGAAACGCTGCAGAACCATCTGCATTACGATTGGTGGAAATACGTTGTGGGTATAGTGGTGACGGTCATGCTTTGGAATCTGGTGTCGACCATGACCAGGCCGCAAACCCCGCCAGATAAAAAGGTTGATATTTTTCTTGTAGGAGATTATCTCTTGGAGGAAAAGGTTGAGCCTATAAGCCAGCGCATGCTGAAGGACTTTCCGGAGCTTTTAGAGATCAATTTCATGAACATACCCTTGGGTGGGGATCCTGAACTGGAAATGGCGGGGCGATACAAACTCACGACAGTGGTCGGCGCTCAAGAAGGAGATATATTCGTATTTAGCAAAGGGGAGTATGAGACGTTTGCCAAACAGGGTGCTTTTATGCCGCTTGATGAGTACATCGACGACGAGATAACGAAGTATATACCCGCGGAGGAGCTGGAGAAGTACAAACTGAGCGTTGAAGATGAATACGCCGAGGATAAAGGGCCCCATATTTACGGTATCCCGCTAAAGGGCGTTACTCTGTTCAACGATACCGGCTATAATGTAGAGGATAAGGTTCTGTCGATAATGGCCTATAGCAAGAACAAAGAGAAGGCTATAGAGGTCATGAAGTGGATAGTGACAAAAGGAAGATGATTGCGAATTAACGCGTATAGTCTAGAAAAAAGAAGATAAAACGAATATTTTTTAAATAGATGCGAAAAATAAATGTAATAAACCTATTAAAATGGCTTGATTATGCTGCGGGGGCTGTGGTATAGTAATATTCGCCGCTTTTAAGGGGCGGCGGGAGATGGTCCTTGAAAACTGAACAGTGGTTGGAAGGCCAGGTCAATTCTGGAGAGGTAAGACTCATTTGCGGCAAGATGCGAGTTTAGGATATAGATT
>NZ_FOXR01000011.1:0-78525 GCF_900115765.1 Caldicoprobacter faecalis
ATGGAGTATAAAAAAGCATCTTAATAGGTATATAAATTGGCTGAATTATTGATTTTTCAAGGTCTAGCAGTCAATATTTAACTGCGAAGTTTGAGCTCATAATGATAAATGATGAAGTAAAAAGAGATAAACTTGAAGAGGGGAGCAAAGTTTACGATGATCAATTATTTTTTGGGTATCGATATTGGAACATCCAGCGTTAAGGCTGTGGTGGTGGATGAGGAAGGTACAGTGGTTGCATCAGCTCAGCGGCAATATGATATCTTAAAGCCCCAACTGAAATATGCAGAGCAGGATGTTGAAGCCTTATGGGAGTCCACCAAACTTGCGATAAAAGAGGCGCTGGCACAAAAGGACGGTATTGCTGAACGTATAAGAGCGATTGGCCTGTCGGGCCAGATGCATGGGCTGGTGCTGCTTGATCAAAGGCTTAAGCCCGTGAGAAATGCCATCATCTGGGCAGATCAACGTTCTAAGAAAGAAATAGAGCAAATTTATAAGATAATACCGCAAGAGGAGTATGCTAAATTTACCTTAAACGCTTTGAGTACCGGTTTTTTGATATCTTCTCTTATGTGGGTCAAGCAGCATGAAACCGAGAATTTCAAACGCACATTTAAGGTGGTATTGCCCAAAGATTATATTCGGTACAGGTTGTGCGGGGAAATCGGAACGGATAAATCAGATGCCTCAGGTACGGTGATATTTGATGTTGCACAAAGGGATTGGGCATGGGAGTTGATTGATAAGCTAGGCTTGGCGCACGATATGTTTCCTGTCAGCCGAGAATCTTATGAAGTTGCCGGTGCTGTAACTTCAGAATGTGAGAGGGAACTGGGCTTGAAAAAGGGTACGCCTGTAGTGTTTGGTGGAGGCGATACCATCATGCAGTTGGTAGGCAACGGCATCATAGGCCCGGGCATTCTCTCTTCGAACATCGGAACGGCAAGCCAGGTATCCTGTGCGCTTGACCAGCCGCTATATGATGACAAGTACAGGACAAATACATTCTGCCATGCCAGGGAGGGCCTGTGGACAATTATGGGGGCCTGTTTAAGCGGTGGGGGCACCTTGAAATGGTTAAAAGATAGCGTTTTGATGATGAAGGATTACGATGAGATGATGGAACTGGCCCAAAATGTGCCGCCAGGCAGCGAGGGCTTGCTGTTTCTGCCTTATCTCAGCGGGCAGCGCACGCCCCACAATGACCCAGATGCAAAAGGGATATTCCTGGGGCTTACCCTCAAGCATTCTAGAGAGCACTTGATCCGCAGCGTTGTGGAAGGTGTCGTATTTGCTCTGAAGGATTCGCTTGAGGTATTTGAGAGGCTGGGCATTAAATTTGAAAGAGTAATAGCCTCCGGAGGCGGCGCCAGGGGAAGGCTGTTCTTGCAGATTCAGGCCGATGTGTTTGGCAAGGAGATATACAGGAGCATGCATGATGAGCAGGCATGTATTGGAGCTGCCATTACAGCGGCGGTGGGAGTTGGCTTTTACCCGTGTTTTGAGGAGGCTTGCAAGTATATGGTTCATTTGCATCCCGAGGTGATAGTTCCAAACAAAGAAAATCACGAGATATATCAGGAAAGGTTTGAGGCTTATCGGAAGATGTATTTGTGCAATAGGGATTTGTTTTGAAGTGGCGGCATAAAGGGAGGTAGCTATTTATGGAGTGGATATCGATCAATGGCAGTGATGACGTGCCATTAATTGCAGAATAGGATCTATTGGTTGTGGGAGCCGGGCTGGCCGGCGTCTGTGCGGCCGAAGCGGTGGCCCACAGCGCCCATGATGAGCTTGTGAGCATCACGGGCAAGGACTTTGGGCTTTGTTACGAGAGATGGTTAGATGAGCTGAGCACTTGGCCAGATCGATTTGAACCCATTCCCTGGGCACAGCCGCTGGAATAGAGCATAGCGGGGAATTGTGAAGTCACGTTTGACATAGTATGAAGATCAGTGGCAGCATAAAGTCAGCAGTCGATTACTTACTACGTGAGGGAGTGTTTTATATGGATAAAAAGCTTGCAATCATACACACGACCCATGTTACCATTGAGCCTTTAAAAAATTTGGCAGCTGAATTTATCCCCGAGGTTAAGGTGATAAACTTTCTCGATGATTCTATATTGCCACAGCTTATAGAAAATGGGGGCGACATTGCAGAGGTAAGGGACAGATGGTTTACCTATGCTAAAATTGCGGAAAGTCTGGGAGCAGATGTCATACTGAGCGCCTGTTCGTCTGTGGGGGAGCTGGCTGATGAGCTGAACGGTAAGCTTAGCGTGCCGGTGCTTCGCATAGATGAGGCTATGATAGAGCGAGCAGTCGCTCTGGGAAACGTGATAGGCGTTGCGGCCACCCTCAGCACCACCTTAAGGCCAACTATCAATCTGGTTAAGGCTAAAGCTGAAAAAGCCTGCAAGGCTATTAAGGTAGAACCAGTTCTCGTTGATGAGGCATATAAATTGTTGATGCAGGGCGATGGAGAAGGGCATGACAAGGTACTTGCTCAGAAGCTCAACGAGCTTGCTCAAAGGGTGGATGTTGTGGTGCTGGCTCAGGCTTCAATGGCCAGAGTCTTGGATAGATTGCCAGAAAACATGAAAGATGAGTTTTTAACCAGTCCCAGGCTTGGGATTTGGTAAATCTCGAGGATGGCAGCCCTTACACCTCGTTTATTCCCTGGTTTGATATGAGGGCGATGGAACAGGCGCGTTTTATAGAAGCCAATATAGATCAACTGGAGGTATTTTCAAAGACGGGGTTGCGGGCAAGCTACAAGCACGGCCTGCCCAAGTTGCTATGGCTGCTACATAAAAAAGGGGAGTTACCGTGCAATGTCAAATGGCTATCGGCAGCTGACTATATTGCTTTTAAGTTGACCGGAGCAGTGACCACCGATTACACCTTGGCTGCCCGAACTTTTGCCTATGATTTAAAAAACAATGCGTGGAATGTTGAACTGCTCAATAGAATGGGGATAAGGGTTGATATCTTTCCCGAGGTTGTGAAGAGCGGCACGGCCATTGGATTTTTAAAAGATGAGATGCGTGCAAAGCTGAATATAACAGGGGATATACCGGTATGCATATGTGGGCATGACCATCTGTGTGCGGCCTTTGGTGCAGGGGTAGTGAGTCCAGGATCTGTGCTTGACTCTATGGGAACGGCCGAGACCTTGGTGGGTATAATGCCCGGTCGACAGCTGGGGGAGGTACAGGGAGTTTCAACAATATTTGAAGCAGTATTATGCTGGACTGGTTTCTCAGTATTTCGGGTTATAGCAAGGTACTACCTGGAATTGCAAGGTTGGATATTAGAGATAACAGCCTTTATGTATATGTTGTATATTTGGAGGGGATTATATGAAAAAAATATGTGTAGTCGGTAGTTTAAATATGGATCTGGTAGTAACCGTTGACAGATTTCCCGAGCCTGGAGAGACCATTACTGGCAGAGAATTCGCCACATATCCTGGAGGAAAGGGCGGTAACCAGGCTGTAGCTCTGGGGCGGCTGGGTGCAGATGTGCTAATGATAGGGAAGTTGGGAAATGATCTTTTTGGAGAACAGTATCTGAATAACTTGAAAGAGAACGGCGTCATTTTAGATGGAGTAAAGGTAGAGGAAGGCGTATCATCCGGAATTGCTGTGATAGAAGTGGACAGCACCGGCGAAAACCATATTGTTATTGTTCCAGGAGCCAATGGAAAAGTCGACAGAGCTTTCATCGAGGAAAATTGGCATCTTATGGAAGAACGAGACATTTTTTTGTTTCAATTGGAGATACCCATAGATACTGTATTGTATGCCGTGAAAAAGCTCAAAAAGGCCGGTAAAATAATAATCCTAGACCCTGCTCCCGCTAGAATCCTTCCTGACGATATTTTCCTTAATATAGATTATATTACCCCTAATGAAACTGAGATAGAAACTCTAACGGGGATAAGAATAAAAGATGTTGATGATTTGAAAGAGGCTGGCCACTGGCTTGTTAAAAAAGGCGTGAAAAATGTTATTGCTAAAGCTGGTAAAAAAGGAGCATATCTGGCAACAAGTGATGATTTTGTTCATGTTCCCGGCTTCACTGTTGAAGCAGTTGATACCACAGCTGCTGGGGATTCTTTCAACGCAGGATTTGCATTTGCACTGGCTCAAGGCAAGGGGATAATAGAAAGTATTCAGTTTGCTAATGCTGTGGGAGCCATATCTACTACTGCTAAAGGAGCCCAGTCCGCCATGCCTTTCCTGAGGCAGGTGGAAACCTTTATAGGTCAGCGGATGAGATAGTATCGGACCAACACAAAGGGCTTGTGCGAGCTGAGCTATTAAACAAAAGGATATTTGCAAATAGGAAATCAGTGATAAGTTTAATAGGGAGATTATTGATGGAAATAGATGGGAAATGAGATATGGCAAGAAATATTTTGACATGGGTAAGTATTTTGATATGATCCAATCCAGCCATGGCGCACTGAATACTCCCAACTATAAAATGGTAAGCGCTGATTACGACTTGGTGCCTGTCAAGCCCACATTGGACGGAGAGCCGTGCTATGAGGATCACCCCATAGGTTTCAAACCCGAGAACGGCTACTTTGATGCCGCTGATGTAAGGAAAGCCGCATACTGGGCTGTTTTTGCCGGGGCAGCAGGGCATACCTATGGGCACCATTGTGTTTGGTCGATGTGTACCAATCCCGAACCCTATTTTATTATGCACTGGAAACAGGCTATTATGCGGCCAGGGGCATGGCAGATGCAATACTTGAGGGCGCTGATTGAGTCAAGGCCTTTCTTGGAACGCATTCCCGATCAAAGTCTGATTGCTGAAAACTATGAAGGTGCCAATCATTTAAGGGCAACGCGCGGAAATGACTATGCCTTTGTATACAGCCCAAATGGGCTTGAGATAAAAGTTAATATGGGGAAAATATCCGGCAAAAAGGTAAAGGCTTACTGGTACGACCCCAGAGAAGGAAATACTGCTTTTATTGGAGAATATGATAATGAAGGTGTGCATAGCTTTATACCGCCGTCGAGCGGGAGAGGAAACGACTGGGTGCTTATACTGGATGATGCCTCCAAGGGCTATCAGGCGCCGGATGTCGGGAAATTGCCTTAAACAGGCTTCAATTGCGAAATCATAGGTTGAGGCGATAGTACATGCATAGTTAAATAGTACATGCATAGTAAAATAAAAAATAGCTCAGCCAAAAGCATTGAAGTCATTGGGGTGTGTTTGATTCGCATAATACAGCATATTTTTTCTGCTCTATAGCTGCGGAAGTTTGCGGAGAGTAGCTCTCATTCAATAATATGCATCGAAGAGGGTAGTTAAAACAAATGGAGTAAAAAGATGATTAAAGCAGAGGAAGAGGAAAGGATGAAAAATACTATGGATTTTACAACCGAGCTGGAACGCCGTTTGATTGTGTTTGATGGTGCTATGGGTACCATGGTACAGCGCTATGGACTACCATCCGGACAGCTCCCCGAAACCCTCAATATTCTTCATCCCGAGGTTATTGAGGATATTCACAGGCAATACATAGAGGCGGGTGCCGACGTCATAACCACCAACACCTTTGGTGCCAACGAGCTCAAGCTTAAAGGTACAGGATATACGGTGGAGCAGGTGATAACCCGGGCTGTGGCCTTGGCACGGCGCGCTGCAGGAAGCAGATGGGTCGCCCTGGATATGGGGCCTATAGGTCAGCTCATGGAGCCCATGGGGCCGCTATCATTTGAGCAGGCTTATGAACTGTATGCCAGGCAGGTCAAGGCAGGAGTACAGGCAGGGGTTGACCTCATTTTGATTGAGACCCTCGGTGACCTGTATGAGGCTAAAGCAGCTGTTCTAGCTGCCAAGGAGAACAGCTCGTTGCCTGTCATATGCACACTGACGTTTGATCAAAGCGGGAGGACGCTTACCGGTGCTGATCCGCTAACTGCCGTGGTGGTGCTTGAGGGCCTGGGTGTTGACGCCCTGGGAGTGAACTGCTCATTGGGGCCGGAAGGGCTGTTGCCCATCGTCAAGGAGTTCCTCTCCTATTCAAGCATTCCGGTTTTGGTGCAGCCCAATGCAGGGCTTCCACAGATGGTGGATGGACGAGCTGTTTATCCTTTGACTCCTGATGTGTTTCAGCAACACCTACTGACAATGGTGCAGATGGGGGTCAGGCTGGTAGGAGGATGCTGCGGAACCACTCCCGATTTCATAAGGGCCATAAGGCAGGCGGTGGATGGCTTGACACCTGCAGCGGTGCCAGCAAAGAAGTTTACGGCCGTGGCTTCGGGCTCAAGGACTGTCATCCTAGGGCAAGGCGTTAAGCTCATCGGCGGCAGGATAAATGGAGGCTCCAACGAAAGTATTGCCAGGGCAATACAAAGCAACAACATGGGGGATATAGTGTCAGAAGCCATCGCCCAGAGGAGCCAAGGAGCTGATATGTTGGCGATTGATGTGGCCATCCCAGAAATAGATGAGAAGAAAGCCATGCTCAACCTGGTACGCGAGATTCAGGCTGTTGTCAATCTTCCACTTGAGTTGGATAGCTTAAGGGCTGATGTTTTGGAGGCTGCTATGAGGCTGTACAACGGTAAGCCGCTGGTGCGGGGGGTAAGCGCTGAGCAGGCCGTCATGGATTCGGTATTTCCTGCTGTTGCAAAGTACGGCCCCTGCGTTGTGGGATATACTAGAGATGAAAAGGGTACTCCAGTTGATGCCAAGGATAGACTGAAAATGGCCGAGAGGATTGTGAGCGCTGCCGAGTCCTATGGCGTACCGAAAGAGAATGTGATCATCGATTGTACGATGGCAGATGCGGCTGCACGCCCTTCTGAAGCCATGGAGGCGTTGAAAGCCATTAGGCTGATCAAGGACGAGCTGGGTCTGGTGACGACTCTGGATATAAGGCAAGTGTGCAGGGGGTGGCCAAATGATGATAGCGTTGTAAGCACCTATCTTGCCATGGCGTTGGCCTACGGCCTTGATGCTCCGGTGGTGGACCCGGGAGATGCCCGCACTGTGGAGACCGTTAAGGCGTTCCGTCTTCTGAGCGGACAACGGTAGGATTGAGCATACAGCAGTAGAATTGAACGGACTTAAGTTGTTAACTTTACACTAAAATTGAAATCAAGGTTAAAAAGGAAAAGCGGCTGCTGGTAACAATTTTGCAGCCGCTTTTTTCTATGCGGGAATGCAGGATAAGCGTGTTGCCACCAGGTATGACAGGGATATTTTGGGGAAAAATCAAAGATGAGGTGAGGTGCGTTGAAAAAGAGGCTTTTTTTACTCATGGTGTTCAGCGTTTTATCATGTTCTATAGCCTTGAACTCCGGGATTACAGCGCTGGCCAATACGGTAGCGTCAATCTGTCAGTCTGGGGCAGATAACAGATCTACTACTAAACCTATGGATGAACAGGCTGAGGAAAATACAGGAACGGCCAGCATTTCAATTGCGGATACTTCAAGTGCAGGTAGTATGTTTCTACCAAGTACCTGTAAGTATGCCGGATTGTTGCCCCAATTAAGTGGCAAGGTTGTGCAGAGCACCGCCTTGCCTGAGGCAGAGAAAGGCAAGGTAGTTCTGGTGGCTCTGGATCGCATAGGATGGAAGGACATAAAAGAGGCTTCAACGCCCAACATAGACAGATTGATGGAGATCGGTGCAATTGGGCTTATGACTACCAACACGGCAGGAAGCCGTTCATGTAACAACCTGTATGTCACTATGGGAGCAGGCGCCAGAATTATCGGCTCCTCTAATTCCCCTCTGGCTTTTTCGACCGATGATGTATATCAGGGGCAAAAAGTTGCCCACCTCTATTATCAAATAACCGGTCGCAGGTTAGAGGCCGGTTCAATAGCTAGTATAGGAATTGCTGCTGTGTATCGCAACAATGCCAACAGGCCCTATCCCGTTAAAGTGGGGGCATTGGGTACTGCGCTGGCGCAAAACGGATACAAGGTGGCCGTCATTGGAAACAGCGACACTCCCGAGAAGCAACAGCGGTATCTGGCATCCATGATGATGGATGACAAGGGCGTCGTTCCGCTGGGAGATGTGGGGGAATGGCTCAACGTAAAGGACGGTACCCGGCCTTTTGGCATAAGAGTGGATTTCGGCAGGATGGCTCAGGCGGTTGAAAGGATATGGGATGAGGCCGATGTCATAGCCGTTGAATGGGGTGATACCTACAGGGCAGAAGCCTACAGGCATATGGTGATGGATGATATGCTGGAGGAACACAGGCGTAAGGCGCTGGAGGATGGGGATGCCTTTATAGGATGGCTGATGGAGCGGCTTGATATGAACAGGGACCTTATTATAGTCTTTACAGCTTTGGGTCCGCTGCGTGATTTGCAGGTCAACAACCGCTTAACGCCCGTGATTATGGCAGGCAAAGGCGTGCGCAAGGGATGGCTGACCTCTGCTTCCACCCATCGCATGGGCGTAGTAACCAATCTGGATGTGGGGGTCACTGTACTCGATTTCTTTGGCATACCGCCTCTCCCCGAACAAGGCGGTGCCCCCATGAGGAGCATCTATAACGATAGCGGCCTGGATGGCATTATGGCCTTTAATCAAAGATTGGTAGAGATTTTCAATCAACGCCCGTTCTTAATACGGGGTTTTGTGTTTTGCATCATAGCAGTAGTCGCAGGTTCTCTTGTGGTGCTGTTCTTTACGAAAAAATACCTGAAATTGATCAAGTTCTGCCTGCTGTTTGTAATGCTGGTACCCTTTACCTACCTCATTCTGCCCCTTGTGCATCAATCTTCTCTGGCAGTGGCTGCTTTGATGGCGACGGCTTTTACCTTATTGCTTGCGGCTGTCATTTGGAAGCTTATTCCCGGCATGTTGGACAAGATTATGACGATATGCCTTATGATGACAGGGGCATTGCTGCTTGACCAGTGGACCGGTGCAAGGCTCATACAGGGGTCTCCGTTGGGATACGATGTGATAAGCGGGGCGAGGTTTTACGGGATAGGCAACGAATACATGGGTGCGCTGGTTGGAGCTGCCTGTATAGGTACTGCGGCGGCTGTGGAGCGGTTGAGGCTGCAACGCGGCATAATCCTGGGCGGAGCAGCCGTGTTGCTGGCCGTGGTTCTGGCCGTGCTTGCATTGCCATGGTGGGGCACCAATGTGGGTGGGGCCGTAACGGCATTTGCGGCGTTTGGGGTGTTTATCATGCTGATGGCAGGATTGAGGATTACATGGAAACGAATAGCAGTGCTTAGTGTGGCTTTGGTGATTGCGATTGTGGGGCTGTTTATTTTAGATAGCTTCAGGGCGGTTGAAAGCCAGTCGCATATAGGGCAGACCGTGAAGCTGATCAGGGAAAACGGCGTGCAGGAGCTGTTCAATATAGCTTATAGGAAGATATCCATGAACATTCGCCTCTTTAGATATACCATATGGACGCGGGTGTTTTTATCCTCACTGCTTTCCATGGTCATATTGTTTTATCGGCCCAAAGGGATTTTCAAGGACGTAAAGGAGCGGTATCTGTCACTGTATTACGGCTTTATCAGCGGAGTGGTGGGAAGCGCTGTAGCGTTTGCGGTCAACGATTCGGGCATAGTGGCTGCTGCCACCTGCATGATATATGTGGGTCTGTCGTTTATATTTGTCATTGCACAGCAAGTAGAGGATATTGAGAGGTCAAAGGGTATATATCGTGAGATGCAGTCAAAGAGAAGCTGAAGTATAGGCAAGAGGGGTACGGCATGAGTTTCAATAGAAGGATTAAGGTTTTAGAACTTATACGAACGGCTTCGGGAGGCATGAGGCAACACTATATTTCCCTGGCAAAGGGGTTGAAAGGTGCGGGATTTGACGTGTTGGCAGCGTGCGGCTTTGACAAAACCACAATGGAAGAGCTGCGAGATGAGGGTATAGAAGTTTATCCAT
Source organism: Caldicoprobacter faecalis (assembly GCF_900115765.1). Classification (NCBI taxonomy): domain Bacteria; kingdom Bacillati; phylum Bacillota; class Clostridia; order Caldicoprobacterales; family Caldicoprobacteraceae; genus Caldicoprobacter; species Caldicoprobacter faecalis. The sequence continues at coordinate 9,930 of NZ_FOXR01000011.1, forward strand.
TTCATCTCCCAGGAGAGGTACAGCCGCATTTGGACGCGATGAAAGCGGTGAAAATTGCGCACATCATAATGAAGCAAGGCGTGGATGTGCTGCACTGCCACGGATTTAAGGCTGGGGTGGTGGGCAGGGTCGGGGCGATTTTGGCCGGGTGCCCTAAAGTTTATACCGTTCACAACTTCGTGTTACCCTTATCTCATAGGCTTAAGCGTGCAATGCTGTCCAAGACGGAAAAAGTCCTGGCAAAACGTACAGAAGGCATCATTGCTGTATCCCATGCGCTCAAGCTTGAACTGGAACGGGAGTGCGGCATTCCCGGCGACAAGGTCAGCGTTATATATAACGGCATATCGTTGCCCCATGCTGGCAAGGGTGAGGATGTAAGGTGGCGTCTCGGGATAGGGTTTGATGCAATCGTGATAGGAAGTGTGGCCAGGCTGATACCCTCCAAGGGTATTCAATACCTCCTGGATGCCATCCCGCTGGTAAAGAGCTACTGTGGAGATATTCGCTTTATGATAGTGGGAGATGGTCCGTATGAGGGGGCGCTTAAGATGAGAGCCAAGGACCTTGGCGTTGAAGGTGATGTCATATTCACGGGATACGTAACCACGGTATGGGATTATTTAGATGCCATGGATGTTTTCGTACTGCCCACCTTGTCCGAAGGTCTGGGCGTTTCCATACTCGAAGCTATGGCCATGGGTAAACCCGTTGTAGCTTCGAATGTTGGCGGAATACCTGAGATAATTGAGCACGGGCAAAACGGGTATTTGGTACCGCCGGGAGATGCAGCGACTCTGGCATCTGCCATAATTTATTTAATTAGGAATGCTCATGTGCGGAGTACTTTTGGCCAGAAAGGGCGTGAGCGTGTAATGACGCACTTCTCGGCTGAAAGGATGGTTCAAGCTACGGCCCAGTTGCTGGAAAGGTGTGCACACGTGAAAACTCATGGTTAAAAACTCTTGAAGTTTTGAAACATTAGAGGGTATAATAACTTTGAAAGCTTGGCATCGAAGTAAATTTCAAATTTCAGGATAAAAGACTTGATGCTGAGTTTTGCAGCTGTAAAAATTTTAATAAACTGGCTTAAAAGAGGTTTGTAGACAGGCCCTTAAAAGTTGCTGGTGGTTGTAAAGTTTATTTTTGTGATTTTGCTGTTTGCCAATTTGGTGGCTTCTTAAGTAAAAGCTAAGTAAAAGCGTTCACGTATTGCAGGGTATGAAAATAGGGTTCCCGTGTGGGACAAACAATAAATAGCTTGAAAGGAGGGAGCGGCACGTTTCTGTGCCATACGGCGTAACAGGAGCAAAGGTGCCGGTACATAATGAACTGGAAACTGTTCTTATTGTCGTTCTTTATGCTGTTTATAGCCGAGCTGGGCGATAAGACTCAGCTGACTGTCTTTACCCTGGCAACTCAGCATAAAGAGCCTCTCCCGGTGTTTCTCGGTGCTTCTTTAGCTCTAGTTGTGGTTACTCTGCTGGGTTCTTTTTTGGGTGGAGTGGTAACCAGGTATGTTCCCACATCTTATCTGCAGCTTTTAGCTGGCCTCCTGTTTGTAGGAATTGGAATTTTTATTTTAAGAGAAGCTTTGCCCCAAGTATGGAATATGCTTATTATGAGGAAATAGACTTTCCCAGACCTGATTGTGGTCTGGTTTATTAAAAATTTTTAAGGGGGAGAGTGGCTGTATGAATCGGGTTATAAGCCTTGAGGGGACATGGCGGTTCTGCTCAAAAAAGGACAGGCAATGGAAAGAAGGCAAGGTGCCGGGCTGTGTTCAGCTGGACCTGATGGCATTGGGAGAGCTGGGGGATCCCTTTTACCGTTTAAACGAGGTAGAGTTTCACAAGCTGGAAGAGGAAGAGTGGATATACCGCAAGGAGTTTGAATGGAACGACGTTCTTCCTGTACCAGGAAAGGTATACCTGGTATTTGAGGGCATTGATACCCTGGCAGATGTGTATATGAACGGGCATCATCTCGGCAGAGCAGAAAACATGTTTATTCCTTACCGCTTTGATGTGGGGAATATCCTGAGGGCTGGATTAAATGAAGTGGAGGTACATTTTGATTCCCCGATTAGGACAATTCGGGCAATGGAGCGCAACAGCCCGGTTTCTCTGCGCGGCGGCAGCGAGATTGGCAGGCCCTATGTGAGAAAGGCGCAATATTCCTATGGTTGGGATTGGGGCCCAAGGATTGCGCAGGTAGGACTGTGGAGGCCGGTGTATCTGGAGGTCATTGAAACCGCCAAGATACGCTATCCTTTCTTTGAAACCCGACGTATCGATAAAGAAGGGGCTTTTGTAGCAACGGGCGCCGAGATTGAGATGGTTGTCCGTGATGATGGGAAGGCAGTTTCCTATGATGAAATGGAAGCATTTGTGGAGATACTCTACGATGGGAAAATCGTCGTCTCGGACAAGGCAAGCATTGACAGGTTCAGGGGGAAGCTGCAGATAAGCTGGCAGGGCGTGATCGAAAAGCCGGCGCTGTGGTATCCCAATGGTATGGGTCAGCAGCCGCTTTATGAGGTAAAGCTACGCCTTATGTATAATGGCAAAACCGTAGATGAGCACAGCTTTTGCACAGGCATTCGCACTGTGAGGCTTATACGGGAACGGGATGAGGAAGGCGAAAGCTTCATCTTTGAAATAAATGGGGAAAAGGTTTTTGCAAAAGGGGCTAACTGGATACCCGCCGATAGCCTTTTGCCCAGGCTGACCGAGGAGGATTATTACTATTACATAAAAGTTGCCAGGGATGCCAATATGAACATGCTTCGCATATGGGGTGGTGGCATATACGAGCATCCCGCGTTTTACGAGGCATGCGACAGGATGGGTATCATGGTATGGCAGGATTTCATGTATGCCTGTGCTCAATATCCAGACCAGTTTGATTGGTTCCAAAGGTTGGCCGAGGTGGAGGCCGAGCACGTGGTAAAGAGCCTGAGGATACATCCATCCATAGTGCTGTGGTGCGGCAACAACGAAAACAATTGGGGATTCCATTCTTGGTGGGGCAATGGCGTTCCCAAATATTTAGGCAACTATATATACCAGGAAATACTGCCCAGGGTTTGTGCCGAGAATGACCCTTCCCGTCCTTACTGGGTGTCCAGCCCATATGGAGGCGAGGACCCCAACTCGATGGCCGAGGGAGATCGCCATTCCTGGACGGTGTGGAGCGGCTGGGCAGACTATAAGGAGTATCTCAACGATACCGGCAGGTTCCTCAGCGAATTTGGATTCCAGGCCATGCCCTGTCTGAAGACCATATATTCTTTTACGCAGCCTGAGGATCGCCATCCGCTCAGCCCGGTGATGCTGTCCCACAATAAGATGGTGTGCGGCACTGAGAGGCTGGTAAGGTTTATGATAGCCAAAGCGGGGTTCCCAAGGGATTTCAGAAGCTTCGTGTATCTCACGCAGTTTATCCAGGCCGAGGCCATAAAGACCGGTGTAGAGCACTGGCGCACCAGGAAATTTAAGACCGCCGGTACGCTTTACTGGCAGATCAACGATTGCTGGCCGGTGGCCAGCTGGTCGTGCATCGATTACCAGCGCAGGAAGAAAGGCCTGTACTATTATACCAAGAAATTCTTCCATAATATCTTGGTGGTACCCAAATACAAGGAGGGGCGCATATTCATTCATGCTGTAAATGACACGCTCAATGAACTGGATGCCCAAGTACGAGTAACGGCCTATGCACTCGATGGTACCAAGAAGGGCGAGATGTACATGAAGACGGTTTTGCTGCCCAACAGCGCTTCGGTAGTGGGCAGTATAAAGCCTGAAGAGCTGGGAATTGGTTATAGGCGCGTCGTTATGCCTGTGGATGCGGGTTCAACCACTTTCCCCGTTGAAGAGAACGGTGAACTTTTGGATACCGTGCTGTTTGTAGAGCTGGTGGCCGATGGCCAGAGCGTGAAAAATTACCTGGTGTTTGACGCCTTCAGAAACCTTGAACTCAAAGAGCCTAACGTAAGCTGCGCCGTAAAAGGAAACAGAATAGAGCTTGTATCCGATAAACCGGCCTTTGGGGTGTTTTTGGAGACCCAGCAGGATGTTGAGCTGTCGGATAACTGCGTTATCTTGGAGCCCGGCGTCCCCTGCGTGGTGGAGGCCTCGGGTGAGCCGGGAGATGTGAAAGTGATTGATATTACGCGTATGATCACCAAGCTGTATTGAGGATGAGCCATTCATCCTCTTTTTTTATGGGAAATTTTTGTTGCAGCGTGAAACGCGGGGGTAAATGCTTAGTAAAACGTGGGGGTAATAAATGGGGAAAACAATATCCTTATGCATTTCGTAGTTAGAAAAACAACTGGAATGTAATAAGTCCGTTTTTTAAATATACTCGAGAGATACGTAAGATTATGTATACCACCAATATTATTGAAGGTTTACATCGTAAGTTTAAGAAAGTAATCAAGACAAAATCTGTATTTCCTTCTGATAGTGCACTTGAGAAGATGCTTTATCTTGCATCTATGAATGTTATGAAGAAATTGATACAGCCGAGTCTCCGCATGTAAAAAAGCAGAATACAGGATTTATGAATTTGTGGAGGCTATAGATGGGAAGCCATATCGATTTGTATTAGTTCATACAAATTCGTTAAGGGAGCAGAAAACAAAGACATTGCAGAAGCGCTGGGAGAAAGAGAAGAGGGAGCTTGAGAAGAGGCTAAGAGTATAGGCAAGAGAGCATTTGCATGTGTTGAAGATGCAATGCGGGAGAGTGCGGCTTTTATGGAAAAAGTTGAGTCTTTACATTATAATGTAGAAGCTCATATAGAAGAGAAGGTTAGCCGTAGGTATAGTAGAAGAGGGAGGCCTGGTACGGAAGATAGGTATGAGGAGACAGTAAGCTACTATGTAAAGCATACTATAGGTGAGAGGGACGATATGGCATGTGAGAAAGACTTATTTATGGAATCGACATTTGTTCTCATTACTTCAGTTATGGATAGGGATAGGTATTCTGGATGGAGGATACTGGCGGAATATAAAGAGCAAAGTTCAATAGAGCAGGCATTTAAGTTTTTGAAGAATCCAGTGTACTTAGGGCCAGTATATTTGAAGAAACCTGAGCGAGTAGAAGCGCTGGGGTATGTCTTTATACTTGTTTTGCTGATAGCGAGTTATTTAGAGTACAGAGTAAGGAAAGCATTGAGGGAGAGGGGAGAATATTATATTCAGCCTAATGGGCAAAAATCAACTCGACCATCAGTTAGGACTATACTTGAGGTGCCGGAGACTGTGTTGGTTATATATTTCAATGGCAATCTATATTTACCGAATGATACTTCACCAAAGATATTGAAGATGCTAGAATGGTTGGGATTTAGTCCTGACATTTACACGAAAAAGATAAATCCCATTTTTTGACATGCGAAATGTGGGTTTAAAAAGTTAAGAAAGTCTTCATAGGTACGGCCAACTCTGCAGGATTTATCAACTTTAAAATGGTCAGCTGATTTCTTCCTTGGTCGATATACTACTTTCCTTGGGAGATCGATATTTCTAGCAGTAAAAAGCCCATAATCAACATAGTTATAGATAGTCCTTTCGCTGTGCATAATGATGTCCCTGTTATTAGAACAGATATGGTGTAAAGACTGTCCCTTTTTAATGAGGGGACTTATGATGTTATCAAGCCGTATAATTTCTTCTTCGCCAACAGAGATTCCACTTCGTGATTCAGAGAGTAATAGTTTATACTTTTGATGAGCATCTTCTGCAACATAGAAAGATTTTTTAAGTGTACAGCTTTTAAGATTTTTGCAGCCATTACATACATAATGTGGTTTTGAAAGCACAGGACACAGATATTCCTCATAGTCAGGACACACCAGGTAACATTTAGAACAGAAACGGCAATAACGATTCCTGCAATTACCGCTGTCACAGAGATAGGAGTGAGTACAATCAAATCGATGGACACAATTATTAAATGCTCTGCCGTACGCCCCTGTCTTTTTGTGTGTAATATGTTTTCTAACTTCCTTAGATATAGTAGTACAATCCCGACCAAGGTCTGTTGCAATGGCTTTGAAGGATAGAGAATCGTTGAGATAATTCTCAATAGCCTTCCTCTCAGTGAGTGTAAGGTGTTTAAACTTAGGCATGATAGTTGCCCTTTTCTATTTGAGGCAGGCACTGCTGTAAAGGGTAATACTTAGAAGTAGTATATCATCTTGCACGATTAAAATCCACATATTGATTTGCAAGATTAAGTTCCACATTTCATAACCATGGGGGTGGAAGTTAAATTTTCAATTCAGTATTATTTATTATTTTTTTGGGTGTTGCATTTAATTTTACAACGAACCCCCTCTTAAAAACAATATTTTTTTGAAGACATGAATCTTTTATGTATTGTATAATATATTGTAAATTGGCCTTAGATAAGCAGCCTTAAACTAAGTTAATACTTAACCTTAATAGAATAAGGTTTAGTCCTTATAGAGTTGGACAGATTATTCAGGTTGTTCTTGAATAGGCATATCTTCTGATTCACAGTATTGGATGTGCTGTTTAAGGTTGCTTTTGACCAGGGCTGCGGCATACATGTTTTTGAGAAGGGGGTAGCGTCGGGTTGTACCAGGTAGAGGTAAGACAGGGTAGCCGTTTAGAGAAATACTCGGTGCCGGCAGGCTATAGCCTGCTCAAGCTTTTAAAGGAAAAAGGGTTTTATATGGATTCGCCTTGCGGCGGCAGGGGATTTTGCGGCAAGTGTAAAGTGAGAATCGTCAAAGGAGACATGGCCGGAAGCCAGTGTTCGCCAGACGAGGTGGGGCACCTCTCGTTTATTGAGCGAAAGGGCGGCATACGCCTGGCCTGCAGGGTACAAGTAAATGAGGATTTGACTGTCGAGGTGCCAGAGAGCGGTCAGAGGGATGCTGCCATTCTTACAGACGGAAAAAGCGATGTTGCTTTAAATCCCATGGTTGTCAAGCGCTATGTTGAATTGCCTAAACCATCGCTGGATGATCAGGCTAGCGATGTCGACAGGATCGAGAAGGCCCTTAAAGCCCCTGGCAGGATTCATCCTGCTGTTATGAGGGATTTATCGGAAACGTTGAGGGCCCATGACTTTAAAGTAACGGCGGTGTTCTTTGATCAGGACATAATTGCGGTCGAAGGCGGGGATACTTCTGATGCCAAATACGGGGTGGCGGTTGATATAGGCACCACCACAATGGTGGGATTCCTGATGGATCTGGTCACAGGCCGGCAGGTGGATGTGTATTCAGCCATAAATCCCCAGCGCCAGTATGGCGCCGATGTTATAACCCGTACTGATTTTACCGTGGAAAACGAGAATGGACTTGCTGTCTTAAGCGGGTTGGTGAGGGACGAGATAAACAACATGCTGAGAACCTTTCAACAAAGATGGGGAATTGCTCCCGATAGGATTTACCATATGACGGTGGTGGGCAACACTATCATGATGCACCTGTTTGCGGGATTGCCAGTTAAGAACATAGCTGTTTCACCCTTTATCCCGGTCATAGCTCGGCGCCTCGAGCTTGAACCCTGGCAGGTGGGACTAAACATGTGTCCTTCTGGTAGAGTAACCATACTACCCATGGTGGCAGGGTATGTTGGCGCCGATACCATTGCCGCCATATTGGCATCCGGCATGGCTGAGAGGGACGAGCTGGCGCTGCTCATCGATATAGGCACAAACGGCGAGATTGCGCTGGGGAATCGTGGGGGGGTCATAACCTGCTCAACGGCGGCGGGACCCGCCTTTGAGGGTGCCCATATCCGCTATGGCATGGGCGGCGTAAAAGGTGCCATCAGCAAGATGAGAATAACCGAGGACGGGATAGAGTACGACACCATAGGCGGTGAGCCTGCCCGTGGCATATGCGGTTCCGGAATTGTAGATGCCATGGCACAAATGCTAAAAGCAGGCATTGTGGACGCTACTGGCAGGATGAGGAGCGCCGAGGAGGCCAAAACTGAGTTACCTGCCGGTCTGGCCAGCAGGGTCAAGGAGCTGGATGGGAAGCCTGCCCTCCTCATTGCTTCGAGAGAAGAGGGGGCGCTGGATGATATATACATCTGCCAAAAGGATGTACGTGAGGTACAATTGGCCAAGGCGGCTATCGCGAGCGGTATCCATATTTTGATGAGGGAGATGGGGGTACGGCATGAGGATATCCAGAAGGTGTACCTGGCAGGAGGGTTTGGCAATTACATAGATTACGACCATGCGGCGGATATAGGGCTTATTCCAAGTGAGCTGAGAAGCAAGATAGTTGCCATCGGTAATGCCGCTGGTGCAGGAGCCAAGATGGCGCTTCTGTCCAAGGAATACATGGAAATGGCCGAATTTATAAGGCACAGGACGAGCTATGTTGAACTCTCTTCACGCCTCGATTTCCAAAGCGTCTTTGTGGATTTTCTTTCATTTTAACCCAGTATATGATACCCTGCGTCCACGTGTATGACTTCTCCCGTGATGCCCCTGGACAGGTGGCTCAGCAGAAACAGGGCGGTATCACCTACATCAGATTGGTCAACGTTTCTCCTCAAAGGCACCTTTTCCTCGTATGTTTTGAGTATTTCGCTGAAATTTTTGACGCCCCTTGCTGCAATAGTCTTTATGGGCCCGGCAGATATGGCGTTTACCCTGATGTTGTGCGGCCCCAGGTCCACTGCCAGATATTTTACCGAGCATTCCAGCGCCGCTTTGGCTACTCCCATCACGTTATAGTTGGGTACCGCCCTTTCACCACCAATGTATGTTAGAGTTACAATGCTGCCACCTTCGGTCATAAGGGGCAGGGCGTGCCTTGCCACCGCTACCAGCGAATACGCGCTTATGTTTTGAGCCAACAGATACCCCTCTCGAGAGGTGTTGTAATACGCTCCGCCCAGCTCCTCTTTCTTTGCAAAAGCCAAGCTGTGCACCACGCCGTGCAGGACTCCAACATCCCTTTTGATGTTGTCAAACAGGTCTATTATTTCTTGATCGCTGGTCACGTCGCAGGGATACAGCAGAGCTCCCGGGATGCCAGACACCAGTTCCTGTACCGCATCCCGTGTGCGCTCTCCCTGATATGTAAATATCAAATTGGCGCCTGCTTTCAGGCACGATTGGGCTATACCCCATGCGATGCTCCATTTATTGGCCACACCCATTATCAGTATGTTTTTGTTTTTAAGCAGATTTTCCATTACCATCATCCTTTCAAGTTGTTTTGATAGAGTTGAACCTGCCTTTATTGACTTACAGGCAAATTGTGTTTAATAGCAGGACGTACGGTTTATAATATATGCGAAAAATTTCAGCGGCTGGATATTGCATCGAAACAGTGCTTGTGTTACTATAATATGAAAAATACCGAAATTGCTGTTTAATAGAATACCAAAAAATATTGGACTTGTCTACAGTTTGTGCTATAATTAAAATGTTGTGAAAAGAGCAGTATTTAACAAAGGAGGAACTTACGGGTGAAAGCTACAGCTGAAAAGATAGAAAATAATAAGGTTAAGCTGAAAATTCAGGTCGATGCTCAGGATTTTGAAAAAGCCTTGGACAAATCCTATCTGAAAAACAAGGGCAAATTCCTAATACCGGGCTTCAGGAAGGGCAAAGCGCCTAGGAAGCTGATAGAAAGGTATTATGGGGAAGGCGTGTTTTATGAAGATGCCTTTAATGAGATATTTCCCGAGGTCTACTGGAAGGCAGTTGAAGAAAACGGCCTTGAACCCGTTGACTATCCAAAAGTAGAGGAGATCGAACAGATTGGAAGCGGCAAGGACCTGGTGTTTACTGCTAGCGTAATTGTAAAGCCAGAGGTGGAACTTGGACAGTACAAAGGAATAGAAGTGGAAAAAGTGGAGTATAATGTTACAGATAAAGACGTAGAGGATGCCCTCAAACGGATACAGGAACGGTATGCCAGATGGGTGGCTGTAGAAGGTAGGCCTATAAAGGAAGGCGACTTAGTCACCCTTGATTATCAGGGCTTTGTAGACGGTCAGCCTATAAAGGATGGCAGTGCGCAGAACTATGCCCTCGAAGTAGGCTCTAAATCTTTTATTCCGGGCTTTGAGGAACAGCTTATTGGCCTTAATGTGGGCGATGAAAAGGAGATCAAAGTGACCTTCCCCGAGGACTATGGAATAGAAGAGTTAAAGGGCAAAGAGGCAGTCTTCAAGGTAAAAATTCACGACATAAAGGAGAAAGAGCTACCTGAGCTGGATGATGAGTTTGCCAAGGACGTGAGCGATTTTGAAACCTTTGAGGAATACAAGGTGCATCTTAGGGAGGACCTTGAAAGGGAAGCCAAAAATCAGGTGCGGGTACAGATGGAGACACAGCTTTTGTCGCGAGTGGTTGAGGCTGCCAAGGTTGATATCCCAGATGTTATGGTGGAACGAGAAATTGACAACATGTTGGGCAATTTTGAGCTGGGGCTTTATTATCGAGGACTAACCCTTGAGCGGTATTTAGAGCTCAGTGGCACATCTATGGAGGATTTGAGGGCACAATATAGGCAAGAGGCATATACTAGAGTAAAAACCGCTTTGGTGCTCGAAAAGATAGCCAAAGTGGAAGACATCAAAGTTACACAGGAGGATCTGGATAAAGAGCTTGAGGAGCTTGCCAAGCAGTTTAATATAACTTTGGATGAAGCCAGGGAACGCTATGCTGCCGGTTTGGAGAGAAGGAAGGATGAGATACTGACCAGAAAGACAATTGATTTCTTGATGGATAACGCGACTATAGTGGATAAGGCGCAGCAGTCCGAGCAGCAGGATAAGCAGCAAGCTGGCGGCGAGGCTGAGCATACCGACGAGGGTGCAAACCAGCAACCGGTGGAGGGTACCGCTGCTGAATGAACTCAAGTGATTATGAGTGATTGAGGAGGAGATGGTGGTATGAGCCTGGTCCCTATAGTGGTTGAACAAACCAGCCGTGGTGAACGCGCGTATGATATATACTCACGGCTTTTAGAGGATAGAATTATATTCCTTGGCGGGGAAATATACGATGAAACTGCCGATTTGGTGGTAGCTCAAATGCTGTATCTAGAAGCCAAGGACCCTGACAAGGATATACAGCTTTACATCAACAGCCCTGGTGGCTCGGTAACGGCTGGACTGGCCATCTATGATACCATCCAGTACATCAAGTGCGATGTGTCCACCATATGTATCGGAATGGCTGCGTCCATGGGCGCTTTCTTGCTGGCAGCCGGTACAAAGGGCAAGAGATTTGCTCTGCCCAACAGCGAGATCATGATCCATCAGCCTATAGGAGGAGCGCGGGGTTCTGCATCGGACATAAAGATACATGCAGAGCAGATCCTCAAGATCAAGAGGCGCCTTAACGAGATTTTGGCCGAGAGGACAGGGCAACCTCTTGAAAAGATAGAGAGGGACACTGATCGTGACTTCTTTATGTCGGCCTATGAGGCCAAGGAGTACGGCATCATCGATGAAGTCATTGTATCGCGCAAATAGTGAGTTAAGAGGTGAAAAAATTGGCAAGATATGATGATAGGAAACAATTGAAATGTTCCTTCTGTGGCAAGACCCAGGACCAGGTGCGGCGCTTGGTAGCCGGACCAGGGGTCTACATCTGTGATGAGTGCATAGAGCTGTGCCAGGAGATTATAGAGGAAGAGTTTGAAGAGTCGTCGGGCTTTGATATGCACGACATCCCAAAGCCACAGGAGATATACTCTATTCTTAACCAGTATGTGATAGGCCAGGACAGGGCAAAAAAGATACTATCAGTGGCGGTATACAACCATTACAAGCGCATCAACAGCGATGTAAAGAGGGATGGCGTTGAGCTGCAGAAGAGCAACATCCTGATGCTGGGGCCCACGGGTTCCGGTAAGACACTTCTTGCTCAAACGCTGGCCAAAATATTGAATGTTCCCTTTACCATAGCCGATGCTACTACCCTGACTGAAGCGGGATACGTGGGCGAGGACGTGGAGAACATCCTTTTGAGGCTCATTCAAGCTGCAGATTATGACATAGAAAAGGCTGAAAAAGGTATAGTGTATATAGATGAGGTAGACAAGATAGCGCGAAAGTCTGAAAATCCCTCCATCACTCGAGATGTGTCTGGCGAGGGCGTACAGCAGGCTTTGCTCAAAATACTGGAGGGTACTATAGCCAACGTTCCGCCGCAGGGTGGGCGCAAGCACCCGCATCAGGAGTTTATACAGATAGACACTACCAACATCCTTTTCATATGCGGTGGTGCTTTTGAAGGCATAGAGAAGATCATCCAGAACCGTATAGGTAAGAGTTCGTTGGGATTTGGAGCAGAAATCCGAAGCAAGGCCAACAGCGATCCCGGTGAGCTTCTAAAGCACATAATGCCTGAAGACCTGCTCAAATTTGGTTTAATTCCCGAGTTCGTGGGGCGTCTCCCCATCATTGTTACTCTCCATGCTTTGGATGAGGAGGCCCTGGTGAAGATTTTGAAGGAGCCCAAGAATGCCCTGGTCAAACAGTATCAAAAGCTGTTTGAGATGGACGGCGTAACATTGGAATTTGAAGATGAAGCCCTGCGGCTAATCGCCAAACAGGCTCTGGAACGAAAGACAGGAGCTCGTGGCCTTAGAGCCATAATGGAGGAATTGATGCTGGATGTGATGTTTGAGATTCCTTCGCGCGATGATATAGAGAAGTGCATAATAACTAAAGACGTGGTGCTAAAAAAGAGCGAGCCCATCATAATAATTTCGGAGGGGCAGAGGTCGCGCAAAGGGATTAAAAAGCAAAAGGAGAAGCGCGAATCGGTATCGTAATTATTGCAAGAAGGTGTAAACTCTAAAAGGGAGCGATGTAAGCCGCTCCCTTTTTTCATTGGTGCGTACGGCAATGGGCGATAACCAGGTGACTATATTTAACACATACAAAAGGCCTGTTGAGAAATCAACAGGTCTTTTTTAGTCCATTTTCATGAACCCGGGTCTTCTGACAAAATATGTAATGAAATTGAGAAATTATAATACCGGGGGTATCCAATAAATAGCTCATGGCAACAAAGATATCAAAATTGGATAAAAATCATCTGGCTACATATACTATCCAGAAGAACAGTTAAAAACCAGGTTATTAGTTTTTAAGGTTCATGGTGAATCTATGGTCAATCTCAGAAAGGGGGAATACCAGTTGCTAGGGAACGCCGTGATCATAATACAGCTCTTTTTTGCCATAATTATAGGGCTGTATTTTTTAAACCTGCTTAAGAGCCAGCAGGGGAATAAGATTGCAGTGGAGAAAGAGTCGAAAAAGGAGCTTGAGAACCTCCAGAGGCTTCGCGAGATTTCTTTGACCGAACCATTGTCTGAAAAGACCCGCCCTACCAGCTTTGAAGAGATAATAGGACAGGAAGAGGGGATAAAAGCCCTCAGGGCTGCGCTATGCGGACCCAATCCCCAGCATGTCATAATCTATGGTCCGCCCGGAGTGGGCAAAACCTGTGCCGCGCGGCTGGTGCTGGAAGAAGCGAAAAAAAATCCCATGTCACCCTTTCGTCCAGATGCCAAGTTCATCGAGATGGACGCCACCTCTATACGTTTTGATGAGCGCAGCATAGCCGATCCGCTCATCGGCTCGGTACATGATCCCATATATCAGGGAGCTGGGCCTCTGGGCATTGCTGGCATTCCGCAGCCCAAGCCGGGTGCCGTCACCAAAGCCCATGGAGGGGTGCTCTTCCTGGATGAAATCGGCGAGCTTCATCCCATACAGATGAACAAGCTGCTGAAAGTTCTGGAAGACAGAAAGGTATTTTTTGAGAGCGCCTATTACAGCTCGTATGATACCAATATCCCTCGCCATATACATGAGATATTTCAAAAAGGGCTGCCGGCCGATTTTCGTCTGATTGGAGCAACCACCAGGAGTCCCAGCGAGATACCGGCAGCCATAAGGTCTCGATGCCTGGAGATATTCTTCAGGGAGTTAAGGCCCGATGAGGTCATGCAGATCGCCAGAAATGCGGCCAAGAAAGGTGGATTTTCCATTGCCGAGCGGGCGGTCGAACTGGTGGGCAAGTATGCTGGCAATGGCAGGGACGCGGTCAACATCATACAGCTGGCAGGGGGCCTCGCTTTGACCGAAGGAAGGACCGACATTACCGTAGAGGATATAGAATGGGTAATAAACAGTGGGCACTACAGCCCGAGGCCGGAGAAAAAGGTAGAAGGTAAACCAAGGGTGGGTTGCGTAAATGGACTGGCCGTTTATGGGGCTCACCTGGGGACCATCATGGAGGTAGAGGCCTCGGCCATGCCTGCCGGAAAAGGGAAAGGCATGGTTACGGTGACGGGTATAATAGATGAAGAGGAGATGGGTTCTGAAGGCAAACGAATGCGCAGGAAAAGCACCGCCAGGGATTCGGTGGAAAATGTGCTGACAGCCGTAAGAAAATGGCTGGGCGTAAATCCCAGGGATTACGACATACACCTCAATTTCCCCGGCGGCATCCCCGTGGATGGCCCTTCGGCGGGAATCGCCATGGCGGTGGCAGTGTATTCGGCTATAACGGGACAGCCAGTGGATGGTAGGGTAGCCATGACGGGAGAGGTATCAATCCTGGGAGTGGTAAAGCCAGTGGGCGGCATAGCTGCCAAGATAGAAGCGGCTGTTCAGGCGGGGGTAAAGAAGGTGATAATCCCCATGGAGAACTGGCAGGAGACTTTCAAGAACTATAGCATATCGATTGTTCCTGTGGAGAGGATCGAGCAGGTTATAGAGCATGCTATGTATCGTGGAGAAGATGACGCCAGTGTCACAAATGTACCCCATCAAGCCGGGCTCTTAAGTGCATCAGCAAAATAAACAAGGCCGGGACCGTGCATCCCGGCTTTTTTGTTGTGTAGTTTATGGGTTTTAAGGCGGTGTAAACTATACAGGATGGCATTTATGAGATTGGATAGCTAGAGCTTGATTTTTTATACAGTTGTTATATATAATTTAAAAGTCGAGAAGATGTGCAAAATATAGGTGCGGGATTTTTTTATAGATGTGGAGGAGATAATGATATGGCCGAGCAAACGGCTGAAAAGAAAAAGGGCAGGCGAAGAAAGAAATCCAATAATAGATTAAGGCGCATTCCCTGTCTGCCACTTAGGGGATTGACGGTTTTTCCGTATATGGTGCTGCATTTTGATGTAGGGCGACAGAAGTCCATTGCCGCACTGGAGGAGGCAATGATAAACGACCAGGAGCTGTTCTTGGTCACACAGAAAGACGCAAAGATGGATGACCCAGGCTTTGATGACATATATCATGTGGGTACTGTGTCCAAAATAAAGCAGCTTCTCAAGCTGCCGGGGGATACCATACGCGTGCTGGTAGAAGGGCTTAAGCGTGGCCGGATTGTCAAGTGCATATCCACCGATCCATATTTTGAGGTGGAGATTGAGGAGATTGAAGAAAATGACCCTGAGCCAGGCGATCTAGAACAAGAAGCTTTGATGCGAAGCGTGCTAGACATATTTGAGGATTATGTAAAGCTTGGCAACCGGGTGTCCCCTGATACGCTGATATCGGTCAACGCGGTTGAAAAACCTGGCCAGCTGGCCGATATCATTGCTGCCAATGTGCTGGTCAAGATTGAGGACAAGCAGAACATCCTGGAGGCATTTGACCCGCAGGATAGGCTGGAGAAGCTGTACGGCATATTGACCAGGGAAATTCAGATCCTGGAGATTGAGAGAAAGATCAATCAGCGGGTAAAGAAGCAGATAGACAAGCTCCAGCGGGAGTACTATTTAAGGGAACAGCTCAAGGCCATACAGAAGGAGCTTGGCGAGAAGGACGGTATAGGCGAAGAGGTTGAGGAATACAGGCGAAAAATAGAAGAAGCACAGCTCCCTGAAGAAGCCTACGAAAAGGCCATGAAAGAGCTGGACAGGCTGTACAGGATGCCTCCCGGTTCGCCCGAGATAGGGATCATAAGGACGTATTTGGACTGGCTTGTGGAGCTGCCGTGGAATGTTGAGACCGAGGACAATACGGACATTAAAAAGGCCGCCAAAATATTGGATGAGGACCACTATGGCCTGGAGAAGGTAAAGGAACGGGTGCTGGAGTATCTGGCGGTACATCAGCTGACCCAGCAGATGAAAGGCCCCATACTGTGCTTTGTAGGGCCGCCGGGAGTGGGCAAAACCTCCATTGCCAGGTCCATCGCGCGGGCGCTCAACAGGAAATTCGTTAGGATGTCCCTAGGCGGCGTGAGGGATGAGGCTGAGATCCGCGGCCACCGACGAACCTACGTAGGGGCTATACCTGGCCGGATTATAGCATCGATAAGGCAGGCTGGTACCAAGAATCCGGTATTCCTCTTCGATGAGATAGACAAGATGAGCAGCGATTTTCGCGGAGACCCGGCTTCAGCCATGCTGGAGGTGCTGGATCCGGAGCAGAACTTCGCTTTTCGAGACCACTACCTGGAAGTGCCGTTTGACCTGTCCAAGGTGATGTTTTTGACCACCGCCAATACCCTTGAGACCATACCCAGGCCCTTGCTGGACCGAATGGAGGTTATTCACATTTCGGGCTATACCGAAGAGGAGAAGCTGCACATCGCTTCCCGTTACCTTATCCCTAAGCAGGTGAAGGAGCATGGGCTTAAAGAGGGGAGCGTTCAGATACCCGAGCGAGTCATAAGGGATATCATCAATTATTATACCCGCGAGGCCGGTGTACGCAATCTGGAGCGGCAGATTGCTACCATATGCAGAAAGGCTGCCAGGAAGATACTGGAGACTGGTCAGCAGCGCGTCCGAATAACCAGCAGCAACCTAAAGCGTTATCTGGGTGTTCCCATATATCGCTATGAGAAAGCGGGGCAACACGACCAGGCCGGTATTGTCACCGGTTTGGCCTGGACGGCGGTGGGGGGTGACACCCTGTTGGTGGAGGCCATCCATATGCCCGGTACTGGAAAGCTGGTGCTCACCGGTCAGCTGGGCGATGTCATGAAGGAATCGGCACAGGCCGGGTTCAGCTATATACGTGCCAAGGCACGGGATTTCGGTATTGATCCCAATTTTTACAACAATACCGATATTCACGTGCACATCCCTGAGGGGGCAATTCCCAAGGATGGCCCTTCGGCCGGTATTACCATGACCACGGCCATAATATCGGCTCTAACGGGGATACCCGCCCGCAGCGATGTGGCAATGACGGGCGAAATAACCTTGAGGGGCAGGGTGCTGCCCATCGGTGGCTTAAAGGAAAAGGTATTGGCAGCCCATAGAGCTGGGATTACCAAGGTCATCATCCCTTCTGAAAACGAAAAGGACTTGAAGGAGATCCCCGAAAATGTTAAGCGAAAGGTAAAGATAGTATTGGTGGAACATATGGATCAAGTGCTTGAGCATGCTCTGGTGGAGGTTCCTAAGCCGAAACAATAGTTTTAGTCTTCTTCGTCTTGTGGATTTATGATTATGTCCACGTTGCCCAATGTTATTCTGTGAGGGGTGTCTTTGGGTTGTGTGGTGGCTGGAGTTTGGGCGTTGTCTGTACCTTGAGAGCTATTTCCGGTTTTCTGGGGGAGTTGTGCACTGACGCCGGGTTGTGTGATGCCTTGTTTATCCTCTTGTTTACCCTCGCTTGAGGGTAGCTCGTTGCTGTCAGGACGTATAGGGGGAGAGGATGGCGATGTGCTGCGCGTGGCATTGTCGTCCATTGAAGACGATGGAGTTGACGCTGTTTGATAGGCCTGTTTTGTTGGAACGGGCCTTTTTTCTTTGTGAAGCGTGTCGATGTTGGTAAGCGACTGTTTGCTGTTTGTCCTGAGCTGTTCTACCTGGAAGTTGAGCTTTTTTATCATGGCTTCCAGAAAATACATGGCCTTGCTGTTTTGTAGCAATTGCTCTTGAAAAGCGTAAATGCTGGAGGTTATGTTTTCAAGCTGCCGTTCGATGGCGGCGATCCTTTTTTCCAATTTGCTGTACGGTAACTGTTGGTCTTGCTTTTTTTGCGCGATAGCAGCGTTGAGCGTTGCATGGGAGCCTGAAAGGGAAAGGTCCAGGACTTCTTTATAATTTATACCCCACAGCCTTAAAGTGGGGGGAAGGTCTGGCCTGTCAAACGAGGTGTAGTAGAAAAAGGTTACGATGTCCGAGGGAGCGTGGGGAATCGCTCTAGGGATACTCCAGGTATTGCCGCCGTCCTGTGAGGTTGTGCAGTATATATCGCCTTTCATCTCCCACAGGCAGTACAACTGGTCCAATAGCAGCAGCGTGGGAAGGACGGGCTCGTCCTGGCCCGTGTATATAACCTTTGCTTCCTGTGTATCGCTTTCTGGTTGAAGTGCACTTCTTAAGGATAGATATCTTATGATGTGGCTGGCACCTTCTTTTTCTTTCCATATGATGTAAATGCGCTGGCGAGGATCGGTATACAGGTAACATTCTGAGCAGGCTCGATCAGGCTTGTATATCGTTACTGGAGTGGTCCAGGAGGAAAAAGAGGGACTAAAGCAAGAATACAGGAGTGAAGGTTGATTGTTGGATTGTTGGCTGAACAACAGATGCACGTTTCCTAGGTTGTCTACAAAGGCGTTCTCTATGGTCGTAAGGCTATCAGAAGCAAAGGTCCATGTTCTTTGCCTTGTCCATTTATTCCCATTACCTCGATAATGTATCAGGAATTCTGTTCCACGCCTTAATGAGCCCTTAATGTAATATAGTATGTGGATGGTATCTCGGTATGCCATTATGGTGAAATAGGAGATGTTTTGTGCCGGAGACCGAATGTACTCCACTGTTTGGCGTTGCCATTTGAGGCCGTTCCACCAGTAATACACCAGCTGGTTTGTTACAGTATATGCCAATACATGGATGTTATCGCTGGAGTCGATTGTGACCGCCAGATCTTTAACCGGCTGGGAATCCAACAAAACATTCTGAGCCGTTGTCCCGATTTCTGATTGGGGATCTGATTGAGAATACACTATGCTCTGTTCAGGCGAGAGGAAGAAATGCCATCGATTTCCCGAGGAGGTTTTGAGCACGAATGACTTATCAACAACGCCTGCCATGATATCACCCGTTTCAACACAATCGTTTTAGTAAATCTTATGATATGATTCGAGAATTTATCACATACGTTATCACACATAATTGAATTTTTACATATTATGCAGTGAGAGGAAATATAGATTTCCTCGGACATATACTGTGAGAAAAGGAGGTTTGAAGATGTCTTTCTATTCATATAAAAATCAGGGCAATGAACGGTGTCCTAGTCGGATCAGCTTTGATGCATGCAAAAAGATAATCGAAAAGGTATGCATCCAAGTGGATAAGGTGTATGATGCCTGTCTCCAGCAGGAAACTTTAAAAGATATAAGGATTACGGTAAAAGACATATACGGCGATTGGAGGGACTTTACACCGCCGTTTACCTTCATAGGCTGCAGAAGCACCAGCGTAAAAGGTAAACTGGTGGGAACCCAGATCACCAGGCTGCCCGACCGCCCGAATTTTGCAAGGATACAAACGAAAGTAGAGATCCCGGTTGAGGTAATTTTTGAGGATGCGAACGGCAAGAGGGGTATAGGTAACAGTTCTATATCTGTTCCAAAAGATGTAATACTCTTTGTGCCGGATGAATCGGTAATTCCCTTCCAGCTGGAGAGCACTGTTAACGCTATGTGCGTATCAGGCAAGGCGGTGCACGGTGACGTTTTAAAATTTGAGGTTGATGTATGCATCACCATCATTCTGAAGATTGTAGCCAAGGTTGACCTGCTGGTGCCTTCGTTTGGGTTCTGCGAGATTCCTCCCTGTGAAGAATTTGCAGAGAATCTGTGCGAAGAGTTCTTCAGGCTTCCGCTGTTCCCGCCACAGCTTGAAGATGTACGCGATAACGCTCGATCTCCCAATCCGCGTTTATACTCCCTGGAAGACGAGCAGGAGGAGTAGCCTTGTATAACAAAAAGCGGAAAGGGCATAAATGTCCTTTCCGCTTTTTTGGGGGTCATAATGGTATGCTTAGTATATCATCTTGAGGGCTAACACTACCAAGAGACAGCATATTACAACGGAGAAGAATACTATTACGCTTTCACGCTCTTTGGATGTCAACCTGTATTCATTTGGAGGAGCAAATTTTCTGTGCCTGCTAAACAGCTTTTTTAAACCATATAAGAGTGTCATCATTTACACTCCTTTTTGGTTCCATATTCGTACAAATTTTTACATTATATGTCTATATTTTAAATTATCGTAGGTTTAAATGCAATAGGACTTTTGTATTGTTTGTCGTATTTTGTTGAAGGATGTGATCCTATAAAATAGGACTTAAGTTGTAGGTTAATATGCTTATGCTCATTTTTTCCTTGTATTATTAATAGAAATGTATTACAATAACTAGTAAAGTAGGTCTAATGTCATAGGCATTAAGTCCTAAATTAAGGTTATGAAGGGTTTCTGAGAGGGAAGGAGTATTCGCGATGGCTGATTCATCGGTCAGTTCTACGAAGGTGGAAATAACCTTGAGGTTGTCTGAATTTGAGATGCCCCCAATGCAGGATGCGCTTATAATAGGTCGCAAGGCACCTATCGGTTTTGAGGCTGCCAGGAGGATGGTAGATATTCTATCTCCTAACCAATATGAGGTTGTAAAGATACAACACCCTACTATAGAAGCAGTGGTTATTCGGAAGGCCCTTATGCAAATGGTGGCCCGCGATCGCCTTATTTCCCTTATATTGGAAGAAGGAGGGAAGGTGGCTAACGAAGCAACCATCCTTAAAGTTCAGCTGAGCATTGTGTTGTGTGTTAGCAAATCCGTTGACCTATGATTACGACGGTGTCTTCTATAATGGAAAAAGACCTCATTACAATTGAATCGATGGATAGCGTGGATAATGCTCGGCAGATAATGGCTCAAAACAGGATTGGATGCTTGCCGGTAATGGAGAACGGGCGTTTGGTGGGCATTATAACCACGTGGGATGTCATATCTTCTCACCCTAACCGGTTGGTGGCTGATGCAATGACTGCACCTCCTGTTTATGTTGAGCCTACGGCTTCGTTATGGGAAGCAAAGGAAAAAATGGATAAATATTGTATAGAGAGATTGCTGGTAGTGGAAAAAGGGCAGCTTATAGGTTTGATTACAAAGACCAGGCTTTACTTTGAGATTGCCAAGCATTTTGATATACTTACCCAGCTTAACAAAAAGGATTATATAATCTATGAGGGAGTTAAACTGCTCAGGAGCGGCAAAGAAGTTTCTATCATATTTATAGATATTGATGGATTTGGCATCATTGACAAAGAGTATGGCCATATATTTGGGGACCTGATACTGAAAGAAGTAAGCGATTTGCTTAAGGTTAAAGTACCCACCGATTGTTTTTTATGCCGCTATGGCGGTGATGAATTTGCCGTGTTGACCCCTTACAAAAAAGAACGATGTATAGAATTGGCCAAGGAGCTTTTGGACGCTATATCGCAGCATGAATATAGCATTAAAGTAAATATTACGGCTTCTGCCGGTATTTCAGGAGGCAGGCGGGAGAAAGGCCGCTTTTCTGGGAATTATGTAGACGATATAGAAAATCTTATCAATCTTGCCAGCCTGGCATCTACCAGTGCCAAGAGAAACAAAGTACCTTTGGTGGTCGCCGAAGGCTTCATACCTAGCAAAACGTAAAAAAATCTCGATTGCTCGGAATTTTTGTAAAATGGGTTTAAAAAGCGTTTAAAAAAGTAATGGGGCACTATTGCATTTATTCAGCGATATGGTATAATTGCACTAGTGATTTTGTGGAGGGACCAGGATATGCAGCTTAAGGAGGGGGTATCGTCACGCTTCATATACCGCTTGTACCTATTACTGATGGGCATATCCGTCAGTTTTTCTATTTATAGCGGTGAAATTTTTCAAAACTACTGTGTTTTGCTGATTTTAACGGTATTGATGGGTAAGCTGAAGGGAGGCGATATGCGTCTTTGAACCGGTCGAAAGGCATAGATGTCCTCTGCTGAGTATTTTATGATGGTCTTATTTTTTGAGGTCAATATATACTAAAAATTTACAATTTAGTTTGATTTATGGAGGTAGATTATGGATAAGCTGTTCGTGGGGTTTGCTCATATAGGTTATCAACAGATAATAATGTATGCAATAGGCGGCCTTTTAATCTATTTTGCAATCAAGAAGGAATATGAGCCAATGTTGCTGTTGCCCATAGGCTTTAGTACCATACTGGTCAATCTGCCACTTTCAGCGGTACTGGAGTATGAAGGTACTCCAGGGGTGCTCAAGATATTGTTTGATGCCGGCATTCAGACTGAGCTTTTCCCGGTGTTGATCTTTATAGCCGTTGGAGCCATGATCGATTTTACCCCTCTCCTTGCCAATCCCAAGATGCTTTTCTTTGGCGCTGCAGCTCAGTTCGGCATATTTGCTACAATAGTCATCGCATTGCTGGTTGGAGCCGATAGCCTTAAAGTAGCTTCGGCCATAGGTATTATAGGAGCTGCCGATGGTCCCACAGCCATCTTTGTGGCAAGCAAGTTTGCGCAGAAATACCTTGGGCCTATAACGGTGGCTGCATATTCTTACATGTCTCTTGTTCCCATCGTTCAACCGCCCGTTATCAGGCTTTTGACCACAAAAGAGGAACGCATGATCAGAATGGAATACAGGGATGTCAAGGTGCCCAAGCCTGTCAAGATTTTGTTTCCTATATTTGTTACAATCATCGCAGGCATCATAGCGCCTATAAGCGTGCCGCTGGTGGGTCTCTTGATGTTCGGTAACCTGATAAGGGAATCCGGAGTGTTGGAGAGGCTTTCAAAGGCGGCTCAAAACGAGCTTGCAAATATTGTAACCATATTGCTTGGAATCACCATCGGTTCGACGATGGTTGCAGAGGACTTTCTGCAGCCCATGACGCTGGTCATCCTTCTGGGTGGACTGGGAGCTTTCATATTCGACACGGCGGGCGGCGTGCTGTTTGCAAAGTTCTTGAATCTCTTCCTCAAGAAAAAGGTTAATCCCATGGTGGGGGCAGCTGGTATCTCGGCTTTTCCGATGTCTGCAAGAGTCATTCAGAAGATGGCGCAAAAGGAAGATCCCTCGAATTTCATACTCATGCATGCGGTGAGCGCAAATGTCGCAGGCCAGCTAGGCTCCATAATTGCCGGGGGATTGATCTTAGCGCTGGTGCCGCTTTTGGCAGGTTAAGCTGGGAGGTGTCACGGTATGCTTGAAAGCATTGCACACGCATCGGACCTCACAAAATCGCTCTTTCTCCTGGTGGTTGGAGTAACAGGCGTTTATACCACTTTGGCGCTTTTCTACCTGATGATAAAGATATTGATGAGAGCTTTCAAAGACCATGATGCTTAAAAGAGGAATAAAATTTTGCTGCAGGGCTTGAGTTTGTAAATGTACAAGTTGCTTAAGGAAAAAAGGTAAGGCAGCTGTGCTTTGCAAACTGGGTTCCGTGCGGCATAAGCTTTTTAAAAATTTTAAAGGAGAGGAGAATGGAAGGTGTTTTGGGTTTACGCAGCTATCGTAGTTTCAGTTGCCTCCTTTTTGCTTGCAGGATACCTGTACTATTGGGTAAAACGGCAGCCAGGTGGCAACAAAGAGGCTGAGGAGATTGCGCAGCTTATAAGGCGCGGGGCCAATGCCTTTCTCCGAAGGGAGTACAAGATACTGGCTGTATTTGCATCGGTGGTGGCATTCTTAATTCTACTTTTCCTGCCCCATCCTATATGGAAGAGTAACTTTTGGACTAACTTTAGAATGGCTCTTACTTTCCTGTTTGGTGCCTCGCTTTCCGCGACGGCAGGTAAGATCGGTATGGACATTGCTACCATTGCCAATTTGAAATCGGCCGTGGCCTCCAAGAAGGGTATAGCCCCCGCTTTTGAAGTGGCCTTCAAGGGCGGAGCAGTTATGGGTATGGCAGTAGTGGGCTGTAGCTTATTTGGAGCTGCTATATTGTACCTCCTCACTAAGGACCCCAATACCGTATTGAGTTTCAGCTTTGGTGCAAGTACGCTGGCTCTCTTTGCTAAGGCGGGTGGTGGAATTTATACCAAAACCGCTGACGTTAGCGCTGACCTAGTAGGTAAGGTTGAGCTGGGGATACCTGAGGACGACCCCAGGAACCCGGCGGTAATAGCCGACAATGTGGGCGATAACGTTGGTGACGTGGCCGGCATGGGTGCTGACCTGTTTGACTCCAACATAGCTTCCATCGCTGCCGCTATGGTTATAGGTTTGTCCCTCGGCCAGCAGCATATGGTGTTCTGCTATGCTACTTTAGGTTTGCTGGCTTCTATACTGGGCGTGTTGTTCATAGGCATGGGCAAGCACAAAGATCCTGGCAAGGCTTTGAATACAGGGACTTATATTACCACCGTATTGTTTGCGGTTTTGACGCTTGTGGTATCGTTGGCCTTCAAGTATGATTTGCGCATCTGGGGAGCTACCATGGTAGGGCTCATTGTTGCCGTCATCATCGGCATCACTTCGGATTATTTCACAGGGGACGGCAAAAAGCCCGTTGAGAAAGTGGCTAAGGCATCCAGCATAGGGCCGGCTTTCACCATTCTCAGCGGTTTCTCCTATGGGCTGTTGAGCTGCTTCCCTGCACTGCTGGGTATCGGCTTTTCGGCGCTGGTAGCCTATAAGCTGTGCGAACCTCTGGGAGCAAGCTATGCCATGTTTGGTATAAGCATGGCGGCCATAGGCATGTTATCCATTGTAGGAATGATCATTTCAAACGACGCCTTTGGTCCAATTGTGGACAATGCCCGCGGTTTGGTTGAGATGGCCAAGATGGGAGATGATGCTCTGGTCATCAGCGATGAGCTGGATGCTGCTGGAAACACCGCCAAGGCTATAACCAAAGGGTTTGCCATTGGTGCAGCAGGTCTTACAGTTATCGCATTGCTTGGAGCTTATAGAGAGACGGTAATGAATGTGACGGGTTCCGACATAAGTTTCAATATAATGAATCCGCTGGTATTCTTTGGCATAATGGTAGGGCTGGCGGTACCGGCTGTCTTTGCTGCCATGTTGATGCTGGGCGTTGACCGAAACGCTGAGCGAATGGTGGCCGAAATCCATCGCCAGTTCGAGACCATACCCGGCCTTAAGGAAGGCAAAGAGGGTGTCAGGCCCGAGTACGAGAAGTGCATCGATATCGCAACCATAGGTGCCATAAAAGAGTTGATTCCTGCCGGTTTGATGGCCATCGTGGTGACGCTGGTGGTAGGGTTTATTGGAGGAATCCATGCAATTGGCGGATTCCTAACCGGAAACATAGTATCGGGCTTGTTCTTGGCTTTGTTGATGGCCAACTCCGGTGGTTTGTGGGATAACTCCAAGAAATACATCGAGACAGGGGTTCATGGCGGTAAAGGGTCAGATGCGCATAAGGCCGCTGTTATTGGCGATACCGTCGGTGACCCATTCAAGGATACTGCTGGGCCATCGTTGAATACCCAGGTAACTGTGGTTTCGCTGATATCCTCGCTGGCTGCCAACCTGTTTATAGCCTTCTCGTTGTTCTGATAAGCTAAAGGTGGCTTTAAGCAGGGATGTGGCCGACGTACGGCTTTGAGTCAGTGCAAAGTTGCCAATAAGAATCCCGCCCATCTGAAGGATGGGCGGGATTTTTCATACCTGGTCAACCAGCGCGTTATGTGCTAAAATAAGCAAGGAAGGAGCGTGAAGTTATGGCAAGACCCGTCAAGTGGCGAAGAGTAGAATTTATACCCAACGTCAGACATTTTGTACCTGTGGATGTGCCGCAGAGTGGAGTTGAAGAGAACATGCTTCAGATAGAGGAGTTGGAAGCGCTGCGCCTCAAGGACTTAGAGGGATTGGAGCAGGAGGCCTGCGCCGAGAGAATGGGCATTTCGCGCCAGACCTTCCAGCGCATTTTAAACAGCGCCCGTGAGAAGGTGGCCGATTCCTTGGTCAATGGTAAGGCTATAAGGATTGGAGGGGGGTATTTCACCCGAAATATATGCAGGGTTTATTGCCGACAATGTATGGCCCAGTGGGATGAAAGCTATGAGAATTTTTCTAAAATAAAAGAAGGGGCTTATCGATGTCCCCGTTGTGGTTCGAATGATGTGGTGTGCCATGAGCCTCTCGGCTCGGGCAGGGGATTCTGCCGTGGCCATTGCTGGAGGCACGGGCAGAGGGAGTAGCCTCCGGCGTTTAGGTGGGCAATAGAGTAGCTTAAATCTTATATATAGTGGCTGGCGCGCAGAATATTAACAGAATAATTATATGTCAGCCAATTTCACGGTTTCCATGCATGCTTGATCTACTCTACTCCGCGCACAAGGCATAATTCCAGCAGTGGAGCTATTTCTGATATCGTTTCGGCGAAAACATGAGGGGGATGGGGAGTGCGGTAAAGCCGTATATCCTCTATCCCCTTCTGTTTTTGTGGTATTCTGAACTGCTGCAGCACGTACCGCTTTGCGCCCCTTATCATTTGGGCAATTTCCAATATATCATTCATATTCAGATCGGGTACGAAGGTGGTGCGAAACTCGTAGTCGCACCCGGCGTTCATTATAATCTCTATGCTTTGCTGGATGCTGGTGATGTCAACTTCCACTCCGCAGATCTCGTTGTACTTCTCAAACGGGGCCTTTATATCCATGGCGATGTAATCTACCAAATTCTTATCTATCAGTTTTTCAAGCACAGAAGGGCGGGTACCGTTGGTATCCAGCTTTACCAAGTATCCCAGCCCTTTTATTTTTATGATAAATTCTTCGAGGTCGGGTTGAAGGGTGGGCTCCCCGCCGCTTATTACCACCCCATCAAGGAATGAGCGGCGGGTATCGAGAAACCGCATTACTTCGTTTATGTCATACTCCATATCGATGGTTTTAGGGTTGATGATGTGGCGGTTGTGGCAAAAGTAGCAGTTCAGGTTACAGCCGGGGGTAAACACCACTGCAGCGATATTGCCCGGATAATCCACGAATGAGTTCTTTTGCATGCCAGCTATTCTCATAGCGTCTCTTCCCGTATCTTGAATTTCTTGCGGTCAAAATACTCACGCTTTTTGCCAGGATTGTAGTTTTGTACCGGCCTTAAATAGCCCGTCACCCTTGACCACACCTCTGCCTCGGCTCCGCATTGAGGACACTTGAAATGTTCTCCCTTTATATACCCGTGCTGGTTGCAAATGCTGAAAGTAGGGGTGATGGATATATAGGGTATTTTGGATTGTGTGAAGATCTTTTGAATGAGCTTTTTAGCCACAGCGGTATCCTCTATCTGTTCGCCGAGGTAAAGGTGCAGCACTGTCCCTCCGGTGTATAGCGACTGCAGTTCATCCTGCAGAGCCACCACCTCGAATATGTCGTCAGTATAGCCCACCGGCAGCTGGGTGGAGTTGGTGTAGTAGGGCGTTTCATCGTCCCCTGCGGTTATGATGTCGGGATATCTGCTTTTATCCAGCTTGGCCAAGCGGTAGGCTGTGGCTTCAGCCGGCGTGGCTTCCAGGTTATAGAAGTGGCCTGTCTCCTTTTGCAGCTCTATGAGCAGGTCACGCAGATAGTGCATGACCTCTATGGCAAAGGCTTGCCCTTCCGGAGTGGTGATGTCCTTGCCCATAAAGTTGAGCAGCGCCTCGTTCATGCCCACAATGCCGATGGTGCTGAAGTGGTTGTACCAGTACTGTCCCGTGCGCTCCTTTATATGGCGGAGATAGTGAGTGGAGTAGGGGTAAAGGCCATTTTCGGACTGCTGTTCGATGACTTTTCTCTTGATCTCCAGGGCCGTCTTGGCAATTTGTACCTGCCTCCACAGGCGGGACTTGAACTCGCGCTCGGAGGAGGACAGGTATCCTATCCTGGGGAGGTTTATGGTTACCACCCCAATGGAACCGGTCATGGGATTGCTGCCGAAAAGGCCGCCACCGCGCTTCCTGAGCTCGGTTATGTCCAGCCTCAAACGGCAGCACATGGATACCGCATCTTCAGGGGACAGGTCAGAGTTTATGTAGTTGGCAAAATACGGTATGCCATACTTGCAGGTGATCTTCATGAAGTCTTCGACCACCGGGCTGTCCCAGTCGAAGTCAGGAGTCACGTTTATGGTGGGGATGGGGAAAGTAAATACCCTCCCCTTTGCGTCGCCTTCCAGCATTACATCGCAGAAGGCCCGATTGAACATATCCATCTCTTCCTGGAATTCGCCGTAGGTTTCGTCCATCATTTGGCCGCCTATTATGACGGGCTGATCGCGCAGCGTGGCAGGCACCTTTATGTCAAAGGTCAGGTTGGAAAAAGGACACTGGAATCCCACCCGCGTGGGTACGTTGATGTTGAATATGAACTCCTGGATACATTGGCGTACTTGGCTGTAGGTCATCTTGTCATAGCGGATGAAAGGAGCGCAGTAGGTGTCGATGCTGGACCAGGCCTGAGCTCCCGCAGTCTCGCCTTGGGTGGTAAAGGTGGAGTTTACAATCTGTCCCAAAAATGAGCGAAGGTGTTTGGCGGGTTTACTCTCAACCTTACCCGGTACCCCACCGAATCCCTCAAGCAGGAGCTGGCGAAGGTCCCAACCAGCGCAGTATGGCCCGAAAAAGCCCAGATCGTGGATATGGCAATCGCCGCTTTCGTGTGCCTCCCTGACTTCCTGGGGATAGATTTCGTGCAGCCAATAGTTTTTGGTAAACACCTCGCGCACGTAATTATTAAGCCCGTTTACGCTTTTGTGGGTGTTTGCGTTTTCCTTTATCTGCCAATCCTTATCGCCCAGATAATTTGAAAACATTTCAATGGTGGCGCCAATCAGGGCGTTCAGATTCCTGGCATTCCTTCTCTTTTCACGATACAATATGTACGCTTTTGCCGTTTGAGCGTGGCCGTTTTCGATAAGCACCTTCTCTACGATGTCCTGTATTGCCTCTACATCTGGGATCCTGTCGCCAA
Source organism: Caldicoprobacter faecalis (assembly GCF_900115765.1). Classification (NCBI taxonomy): domain Bacteria; kingdom Bacillati; phylum Bacillota; class Clostridia; order Caldicoprobacterales; family Caldicoprobacteraceae; genus Caldicoprobacter; species Caldicoprobacter faecalis. The sequence continues at coordinate 38,907 of NZ_FOXR01000011.1, forward strand.
ACTTGAGGTTGGCTATGTCGACTACCTGACGGCACAACTCTTCGGCACGATTGAAGTCGTTACCTCCGCATGCCATAGCCGCTTTGAATATTGCCCAAGTGATCTTTTCGGGCTGAAATTTTTCAATCCTTCCATCTCGCTTGCGAATCTGCGTTATCATGGTATCCAATCTCCTTTCAAAAAACATAGATCGATTTAAAGCTCATACAATTTTAAACGGTGTTTTTTATCTTGGGTCGAACTCTTCAGCCAATTCCCCGGGGATCAATGGCTTTTGTATGTCTACTGTCTGTCCCAGCTTTCATCACAGCGTTTTATAAGCTTTATTGATGCCCATTCAGGGCCTTATGACAGCATACTATATATTGGTGTTTTAATTTTAACACACACAACTAATTGTGTACACAGCCGCTAAAGTTGGTTTTTTAGGTATTTTATGCCTATAGCTGTAAATAGCTCGGGTAAGTTTGCTTTTTTTAAAAATAGCGCAAATTTTTATCAACACTATTACGCGATTCATGATACCCTGATAATTAAAATGGAAACGTTACTAAAATGGCCAACACTTCAAAAAGCACCGTTTCAAGGTACCTCAACGGAGGAAGCGTAAGGCCATCCATCCACTGCCAAGCGGTAGTAGCCTGTTTTATTAGCTGAGATGGCTGTGAAAACCAACCTCTTCACAGTTTTATAAACTTATGCTATTATAGGAAAGAAATAAGCGTCGGTTCAGGAGGTTACATGCTATGGCTGGACATTCAAAATGGGCAAACATCAAGCACAAAAAGGAAAAGACTGATGCGCAAAAGGGCAAGTTATTTACCAAGCTTGGAAGAGAGATTGCCGTAGCTGTCAAAGAGGGAGGCAGCAATCCCGATACAAACCCCAGGTTAAGGGATGCCATTGCCAAAGCTAAAGCGGCCAACATGCCTAGCGAAAACATCATGAGGACCATAAAGAAGGCCGCTGGAGAGTTGGAGATGGTAAATTATGAGGAAGTCACCTATGAAGGATATGGCCCAAATGGTGTGGCCATAATTGTTGAAGCCTTGACGGATAACAGAAACAGAACGGCCAGCGATATCCGTCACATATTTGAACGCCACGGGGGAAACCTGGGAGCTGCTGGATGTGTAGCTTGGATGTTTGACCGAAAGGGTGTGCTGGTCATAGAAAAGAACGAGAACATAAATGAAGAGGAGCTCATGATGCATGCTTTGGAAGCCGGGGCAGAGGATATATCCGACGAGGGAGACGTATTTGAAATCATCACAGCGCCATCAGATTTCTCCGATGTGAGGGAACATCTCGAAAAGGCGGGATATTCGTTTGTAACCGCTGAGATAGCCATGATCCCCCAGAACTACGTGGAGCTCAACGAGGAGGCTAGTAGCAAGGTGATGAGTCTCATTGAAAAGTTGGAAGATCATGATGACGTACAAAACGTATTTACCAATCTGAAGATGGAATAATAAATGATTATTGCAATTTGTAATATGAATTGGTGGTTAAGTTTTGAGTTATACAAGGTGATAAAGTGATTAATTATACTTGACCTGCCATCCCCTCAATGGCAGGCGTGACAAAGCCCGACAGCTTCTAGCAACGCCACCGCCATGGGCCCCAATCTACGGGGCCTATGTATAATAAGTGTTAAAAATGGGAACACTATAATCCAAATCCATATTTTGGAGGGATTATAGTGTACATCAGCCGAAAGAGCGTTTTTGTGGGTGTGGTGGCGTTGATGATATTGGGAATGGTAATGGGTTATTCTTATACCCTTTTAACAGAGATGTTTGAGGAGGAAGAGCGCATTGCTGACGAGAGGGCACAGGTAAACAAAGCAGGTGCTCTGTCGGATTCCTTTGAACCTCTGGCAACGGTCAAACAACCCCAGACCACATCGCAGGAGACTACCTTTATTTTTGAGAGGATGTATAAGCTTTGTGGTCATAATTCAATTACGTATAGGTCCGCAATGGCGGAAGAGGTGGGACTTTCAAGAGAACAGATTGAGAGCGTACATTCTTCGTGGGCTATAAAAGAGTTTTCGCCATCAATTGTGTGGTTATACGGAGAAGTCGATGGTTACTGTCCCAATCATTATATCATAAAGGAGAAGGATGGTTGCATAGCGATTTACCGACCTCTTGAAAATGGTCAGGGCGTTTATCTGGTGTACCAGACGAACATCGACACGGCGTTTCTGAGCGCCGATGTTCAAGAGCGTATAAAGGAAGGGTGGGTAGTGGATTCCCTGGAACAGGTGGAGCAGTTGATGGAAAGCTGGGACAGCTGAATGCTTTTTCATGTAACGGCAATATCTTGCTGGAATAATGATATTTTAGCAGGGGCCTTTGTATGATTTGTATGATTGGTTTGCCTACCTTTTCCTAACTGAAAACTTAATTTGATTTGTGGGATGTTTGTTTGAGAAAACAACGCTTGAGTATGCAAATCTCGCTTTCTGTCATTTTTGCCTCAGAGTCGTGCTGCGAGGTCAATGTGACTTGATTTTTGTAGCTTAATTTACAACTTAACTTTAGGCAAATTTCGTTTTTAGCAGCAAAATGGATTTTTACAGTAGAATCAAATTAATTTTAAAAGAAGGGGTAAGCAATATGGGGGATGTTGTAGAGGAGAAGAAGGATGAGGGAATAACCGCGAGAATAGGATATACAGGCGATAAAGGAAAGGCAAGGGATGCAAAGAGCGTCATAGAAAGGATAAAAAACGCAAAAACCGTTGTGGTAAAGGTGGGCACCTCCACCATTACTCACCACAATGGCACTATAAACCTGCTGGTGGTTGAAAAGCTGGTCCGTGCCTTGTCGGACCTGAAAAACGAGAACAAGAATGTAGTGCTGGTCACCTCTGGTGCTATAGGCGTCGGATGTTCCAGGATGGGGCTTAAAAAGAAGCCGGAATCGCTGCCGGAGAAGCAGGCCCTGGCTGCCATAGGTCAGGTCAATTTGATGCACGTATATTCAAGGCTGTTCAGCGAGTATGGCCAAATTGCTTCGCAGATCCTGCTTACCAAGGATGTAATAGAGGATGAGGAGAGAAAGCTCAACGCCATTAACACTTTTAATACCCTCTTCAGATATGGAAGCATTCCTATAGTAAATGAGAACGATACAGTAGCCACCGAGGAGATCGAGTTCGGGGACAACGATACGCTGTCGGCGGTGGTGGCAGTGCTTGTGAAGGCAGACCTTTTGATACTGCTTTCGGATATAGATGGATTGTATGACAAAAATCCAAAGCACCATCCCGATGCAAAGCTCATTCCAGTTGTCTACGGCATAACCCGCCAGATTGAGCAGAACTGTCAGAACACCGACAACAGCTTCGGCACCGGCGGGATGATAACAAAGCTGGCTGCTGCCAGGATATGCAACAGCCACGGCATACCCATGGTCATCGCAAACGGGGACAACCCCTACAACATATGCAGGATCATAAACGGAGAGCCTGTGGGGACTATTTTTGTCCCTAACGGAGAGGAGGATTAATAAAATGAGCGAGGTGTTGGAAAAGGCTAAAAAAGCCAAGGCAGCTGCTGCTCAGCTGGCCAAGCTCTCATCCAGCGTTAAGGACAGGGCATTGGAGATGATGGCTCAGGCCCTTGAGGACCAAACCGATTTTCTCATCCAGGCCAATAAACCCGATGTGGAGGCAGCTGTACGGAACGGCAAACCCAAGGCGTTCATTGACCGTCTCACCCTCAACGAAAAGCGCATAAAGGATATGGCCGATGGGCTCAGGGTGGTAAAATCCCTTCCCGATCCGGTGGGAGAGGTAGTGGCCATGTGGAAGCGACCAAATGGTTTGATCATCGGCCAGCGCAGGGTACCGTTGGGCGTTGTAGGAATCATATACGAGTCAAGGCCAAATGTGACGGCCGATGCAGCTGGGCTGTGCCTTAAGGCCGGCAATGCAGTCATACTTCGCGGGGGCTCTGAGGCCATTCAATCCAACAAGGCCATCGTGAAAGTCTTGGCCCAGGCAGCTTATGAAGCTGGCATTCCCGAAGGGGCCATTCAGCTCATCGAGGATACTGATCGGGCCAGTGCACGGCAGCTCATGCGTTTAAACGGATTGGTGGATGTGCTCATTCCCAGGGGCGGTGCCGGGCTTATAAAAGCTGTGGTTGAGGAAGCCACCGTACCCGTCATCGAAACGGGAGTGGGGAACTGCCACGTATATGTGGACGGCGAGTGCGACCAGGACATGGCGGTAAACATCATAGTCAATGCCAAGACGCAGAGGCCGGGGGTTTGCAACGCTGCTGAAACGCTGCTTGTGGATAAGAGGATTGCGGCCGAGTTTTTGCCCAAAGCGGTTAGAGCCTTGCGAGAAAAGGGCGTCGAGATCCGCGGCTGCGAAAAGACACTGGAGATTATTCCCGATGCCGTACCTGCTACTCCGGAGGATTGGGATACCGAATACCTGGACTATATACTGGCTGTCAAGGTGGTGGACGGGGTTGACGAGGCTATACGCCATATCGAGATGCATGGGACGGGACACTCCGAGGCTATCGTCACTTCCAACTATTTTACAGCTCAAAAATTTTTGGAGGAAGTGGATGCTGCTGCTGTTTACGTCAATGCCTCGACGCGCTTTACCGACGGATTCGAGTTTGGCTTTGGAGCGGAGATAGGCATAAGCACGCAAAAGCTGCACGCCCGGGGCCCCATGGGGCTTAAGGAGCTCACCACCATCAAGTACGTCATATACGGCAACGGGCAGATAAGGGAATAATGATTAAAGGGCGCTTAGTTGCGCCCTTTATTTTTGCTGCTCAAGCCACTTGCGTGCTTCTTCAATGGCCTGTGAGACAGCATCAGGTGCAGGACCACCCGGCAGATTCCTGCGGCTTACGCAGTTTTTGAGCGATATAGCGTCATAGATGTCCTGTTCAAATCTGTCAGAGAACTGACGATATTCCTCTAATGTCAATTCCTCCAGCACCTTGCCGTTTTGTATGCAGTAAAGCACCAATTTGCCCACTATGTGGTGGGCGTCGCGGAAAGGAACGCCCTTGGTTACCAGATAATCGGCGGCATCGGTGGCGTTGATAAAACCCCTTGTAGCCTGTTTGAGCATGTTTTCAGAATACACCTTTATGGTCCTGAGCATGCCGGTAAACACCGAAAGACAGCTTTTGACGGTGTCCACCGCGTCGAAGAGGGCCTCCTTGTCTTCCTGCATGTCCTTGTTATAGGCCAGTGGAAGCCCCTTCATCGTCGTAAGCAATGCCACCAGGTTGCCGTATACCCTGCCGGTTTTTCCGCGTATCAGCTCGGCCACATCGGGGTTTTTCTTCTGCGGCATTATGCTGCTTCCCGTGCTGTAAGAGTCGTCCATCTCGATGAACTTGAATTCATCGGTGGACCATAGTATAAGCTCTTCGCAGAACCGGCTCAGATGCATCATTATTATGGCTGCGCAGCTTAAAAATTCCAATACGAAATCCCTGTCGGCAACGGCGTCCATGCTGTTGCGCGATATGCTGGAAAAACCCAGCTGTTGAGCCACGTAATGTCTGTCAAGCGGGTAGGTGGTCCCAGCCAGGGCACCCGACCCCAGAGGCATTACGTCCACCCTTTTCAGTGCATCTTTGAGCCGCTCTATATCGCGACGAAACATCTCGAAGTATGCCATGAGGTGGTGGCCCAGGGTTACCGGCTGAGCTTTTTGAAGATGGGTATACCCCGGCATGATGGTTTCCTTGTACCTATCCGCGAGGGTGAGCAGCTGTTCCTCAAGCGCCAGGAGAAGCTTTATTATCTCATCGATGGCTTCTTTGGTGTACATCCTGGTGTCCAGCGCCACCTGGTCATTGCGGCTTCTGGCCGTGTGCAGCTTTTTCCCAACCTCTCCTATCCTCTCAATGAGCAGCGATTCTATATTCATGTGTATGTCTTCGCTGGTGACGCTGAAAGTCACCCTGCCCTCTTCGATATCCTTCAGTATCTGCTTCAGCCCCTGGCAGATGGCTTCTGCCTCCTGGGGGGATATAATCCCCTGCTTGCCCAGCATTGTGGCATGGGCTATGCTGCCCAGTATGTCCTGCCTGTACAGGCGGTGGTCAAAGTGGATGGAGGAGTGAAAGTCGTCTACCTCCCTGCTGGTCTCCTTTTCAAAGCGTCCGCCCCATAGCTTCATGAGTCAAGACCCTTTCTCTTTTCCCTCAAAAGTGCCTGGACCTTAAGCGGTAGCCCAAACAGGTTGATAAAGCCCTCTGCGTCTTTCTGGTTGTACACGCCGCTGTCATCTCCGAAGGTGGCCAGCTCTTTATCATACAGGGAGTACGGCGATTCAACCCCGGCGGGTATACAATTCCCTTTATACAGCTTGAGCCGTACCCGGCCGGTCACATTTTCCTGGGTGCTGTCCACGAAGGCCGACAACGCCTTTCTTAAAGGAGTGTACCACTTTCCATCGTATACCAGCTCTGCAAACTTGAGCGCTACATGCTGTTTGTAGTGCAAAGTATCACGATCCAGCGTGATGCTCTCGAGTATGCCGTGAGCTGTATAGAGTATGGTACCACCAGGGGTCTCGTATACCCCTCTGGATTTTATGCCTACCAGGCGGTTTTCTACTATATCTACAATCCCTATCCCGTGCTTGGCTCCTATCTCGTTTAGTGTCTGTATAAGCTTTACCCCGTCATACTTGATGCCGTTGACCTTTACTGGAATGCCCTTTTCGAACTCTATCTCCACGTATTCGGGCTCATCAGGGGCCTTATGAGGAGGTGTGCATATGAGATAAACATGGTCTCCAGGCTCATTCCACGGGTCTTCCAGCTCGCCGCCCTCATGGCTGAGATGCCACAGGTTTCGATCCATGCTGTAGGGATGCTCTTTGGTCACCGGCACGGGAATGTTTCGCGCACGGGCGTAATCTATGGCGTCCTCTCGCGATTTTATGTTCCACATTCGCCAGGGTGCTATGATCTTGAGGTGTGGATTTAGTGCTTTGATGGTAAGCTCGAACCTCACCTGGTCATTGCCCTTGCCGGTGGCTCCGTGGGCTACCGCCACAGCGCCTTCCTTTTCGGCTATCTCTACGAGGCGTTTGGCAATTACCGGCCGTGCAAAAGATGTGCCCAGCAAGTACTTGCCATCATATATGGCGCCTGCTTTTAGGGTGGGGAATATGAAGTCTTCTACGAATTCCTTTTTTAGGTCTTCTATATAGACTTTGCTGGCACCGCTCTTGATGGCCTTTTCCCTTAGAGGTTCCAGCTCTTCGCCCTGGCCTACGTCTCCTATCATAGCTATCACTTCATAGTCAAAATTTTCTTTGAGCCAGGGAATTATTATGGATGTATCCAATCCTCCGGAGTAGGCCAGTACCACTTTTTGCTTTTCAGACATGTGCTTCAACCTCCGTTTATTTATTTTTTGTTTTTAATAATTATACATCGAATTGTATAATTATGCAATAACTCATTAGCGTGTGTTTGCTGCCATTCGAATTTTACCTATCGCATTGATACGGGAGAGGATGCTAATCCGACAGTTGTGGTTGACACAGCGCCGAAAAAATCATAATATTACTATAGCGTATTTGATAATGTGTGGCAATAGTGCGCTACAAATATATTTGGAGTGGGTTTATGCTGGTGCTTGGAATAGATCCGGGGATGGCCATCCTGGGCTATGGGCTGGTCAAACAGGATGGCAACTCCTTGAAGGTTATCGATTATGGGGTTGTGAATACGCCATCTGACATGGAGACGCCTCATCGTCTCGTTGCCATCTTTGAGTCGGTATGTAAGCTTATAGATCGCTACGCCCCCCAGGCGGTGGCTGTGGAAGAGCTGTTTTTCAACAAGAACGTTAAGACAGCTCTTGCCATAGGCCATGCCAGAGGGGTGGCCGTGCTGGCTGCTGCCCTCAAGGGCATTGGGGTGTATGAGTATACTCCGCTGCAGGTTAAACAGGCGGTGGTGGGATACGGCAGGGCTTCCAAACAGCAGGTACAGCAGATGGTGCGGATATTGCTTAATTTGCCGTGTGTACCAGAGCCGGATGATGCCGCAGACGCCTTGGCGGTATCGATATGCCACATCCATTCGGTAGCCCTGAAGGATAAAATGGAGAAGGCGGGCTTTTGAGATGGGTTTTTCGATAGGAGAGATGTTATGTTTGCTTATTTGAAGGGTATGCTTGTGGAAGTTGGGCCACAGCACGTGGTGCTGGATGTTCAGGGGGTTGGGTTTTATATAATTGTTCCATCCTCTGTGGTGTCCAAACTGCCTTCCAGGGGAAATGACGTCAAGCTGTATGTACACCTCAACGTTCGTCAGGATGGCATGGAGCTGTACGGTTTTTTAAACCGCGAGGACAAGCTATTGTTTGAGAAGCTAATATCGGTATCGGGTATAGGGCCCAAAGCCGCAATTTCCATGCTCTCGACTTTGTCATCCACTCAGCTGGCCCTGGCAATTGCCACCGGGGATGTAAAGGCTTTGAGCGCTGCCCCGGGTATCGGGAAAAAGACGGCACAGAGAGTCATATTGGAATTGAGGGAAAAGATTGACAAGGAAGTGGTGGAGAGCTCTCCGATGGTGGCCGATGAAGTGGTTGCTGCGCAAGGGATAGAAAAAGAGGCGCTGCAGGCGCTGATGGCATTGGGATATCAGGCGTTTGAGGCGCAGCGCGCTGTGGACCTGGTAAAAGACCAGGCGCAGGATACTGCCACTCTGGTGAAGCTGGCGCTGAAAGCCCTGGATAGAAGATAGGGGTGAATGCATTGGCCGAGCAGGAAAACAGGATCGTGACATCTATAAAGCTTCATGAGGATAGCGAGACCGAGCAGACCTTAAGGCCCAGGACCCTTGATGAATACATAGGGCAGGAAAAGGTGAAGGAGCAGCTTAGAATATTTATACAGGCTGCTTTGAAAAGGGGCGAACCTTTAGATCACGTTTTGCTGTATGGTCCTCCTGGATTGGGCAAGACCACGTTGGCTTCCATAATCGCCAACGAGATGGGGGTGGGCATCCGCATAACCTCCGGCCCGGCCATAGAAAGGCCGGGAGATCTGGCAGCCATACTTACCAACTTAAGCGACGGAGACGTGCTGTTCATAGATGAGATTCACAGGTTGAGCAGGAGCGTTGAGGAAATCCTTTATCCGGCCATGGAGGACTTTGCTCTGGACATCATAATAGGTAAAGGCCCAAGTGCCCGCTCGATACGCCTTGACCTTCCTAAGTTTACGCTGGTAGGAGCTACCACGAGGGCGGGGATGCTGACTTCTCCACTCAGGGACCGTTTTGGGGTGATACACCGCCTGGAGCTTTATACCACCGATGAGCTGACCAGAATAGTCATTCGTTCTGCTGGTATCCTGGGAATTCCGATAGATCCTGAGGGGGCACGGGAGATTGCCGCGCGGTCCCGCGGTACGCCCCGAGTTGCCAATCGACTGCTCAAGCGGGTGAGGGATTTTGCTCAGATCAAGGCCGATGGGGTGATCACACAGGAGGTTGCCAGGAAGGCTCTTGAGCTGCTGGAAGTGGATTCGATAGGCTTGGATGAGGTCGACCGCAAGATTTTAAGGACCATCATTGAAAAGTATAACGGTGGGCCGGTGGGGCTGGATACGCTGGCTGCTTCAACTGGCGAGGAAAGCACCACTATCGAGGACGTGTATGAGCCATTTCTGCTCCAAATGGGCTTTATTGCCCGTACCCCCCGCGGCAGGGTGGTCACGCCCCTTGCCTACCGCCACTTAAAAATTCCTTACCAGGAGCAGCAAAGGATGATATAATGCTGTTCTACAGGTATTGGCTGGTGCCGATAAGGAGTCTTAACCCTTTTGTGGTATAATTATGATTTTAGTGTAAAAAGTCTATTTTGCTGCTCAAAACGAAATCCGTAATTTTGAATCAAAAATTGACCAGCAAGCAAAAATTGCAAGGTGAAGCGTTACTTTATCAGGCTATGCCCAAGCAAATTAAGTTTGCAACAAAGTCAATTATTAATCATTGAAGCTGGAAACAATAAATATAGGAAGTGAAGGTGAGGTAGCAAGTTGAAGGTAGAAGATTTTGATTATTACCTTCCAGAGGAGCTGATAGCCCAATCGCCGACAGAAAAGCGGGATGAGTCCCGCCTGCTGGTCTATCATCGCGATACCGGCAAAATCGAACACAGGATATTTAAGGATATAGTTGAGTATTTGCATAAAGGCGATTGCTTAGTCATCAACGATACACGGGTAATTCCGGCACGGCTTTTGGGCAGGCGAGCCGATACTGGCGGTAAAATCGAGTTCGTGCTTCTTAACCAGATAGACGACAAACGCTGGGAGGTTTTGGTAAAACCTGGCAGGAGAGCGCAGATAGGTTCTGTCTTTGTGTTTGGCGATGGGCTGCTTGAGGCCAGAGTCCTTGATAGGACTCCTGAAGGTGGCCGGGTGGTGGAGTTTCAATATGAGGGCGTCTTCAACGAGATCCTGGATAGGGTGGGGATTGTGCCGCTCCCGCCGTACATTCGAAAGCAAATCGATGACCCCGAGCGCTACCAAACCGTGTATGCCAGGCACCGCGGGTCAGTGGCAGCGCCCACCGCAGGGCTTCATTTTACTATACCTCTGCTTGAGAAGATACAGGCTTCGGGCGTGAATATCGTCAGGATAACCCTTCATGTGGGCTTGGGAACTTTCCGACCCGTAAAGGTTGACAATGTAGAGGAACACCGGATGCACGAGGAGTATTACAGGATCAGCGAGGAGGCCGCACGGGTGATAAACGACACCAAGGTAAGAGGCGGGCGCGTGATCGCAGTAGGGACCACCTCCACAAGGGCCCTTGAATCTTCGGCTGATGACAGCGGAAGAGTACATCCCACAGAAAAGGGTTGTACTGACCTGTTCATATATCCGGGCTATAAGTTTAAGGTGGTGGATGCGCTCATCACCAATTTCCATCTGCCCAAGTCTACCCTGCTTATGCTGGTGAGCGCCATGTGCAGCCGGGAAGAGATACTCAGGGTATACCAGGAGGCTATAAAGGAAAGATACCGTTTCTTCAGCTTTGGCGATGCTATGCTGATACTTTGAAACTGTTTTGTTTTATCAATATGCTTTGACATTGGGTTTGTCATCATTGGATGTGGGGTATAGCCTGTGTTTTTCGTGAAATTGGAGATGCTGGAATTTTTGCAGTGTGAGGTGAAACATGAGCTTTAAGTTTGAGGTTATAAAGGAGTGTTCAAAAACCGGTGCAAGGCTGGGCAGAATATATACCCCTCATGGTAGTTTTGAGACGCCCATCTTTATGCCTGTAGGCACTCAGGCTACGGTGAAGGCTTTAACGCCCAGGGACCTCAAAGAGATAAATGCTCAGATAATATTGGCCAATACTTATCACCTGTATTTGCGGCCGGGGTATGAACTGATCAGGCAGGCCGGTGGCTTGCATAAGTTCATGAACTGGGACAGGCCCATACTTACCGATAGTGGTGGCTTCCAGGTGTTCAGCCTGGCTGATTTAAGGGAGATAACCGATGAGGGGGTGTACTTTCGCTCGCACCTGGATGGTTCAAAGCATTTCATAAGCCCTGAAAAGGCCATAGAGATCGAGAATGCGCTGGGGGCAGATATCATAATGGCTTTTGACGAGTGCGTACCCTATCCTTGCGATTATGAAACCGCGAAAGACGCCGTTGAGAGGACGAGTAGGTGGGCCAGACGCTGCAAGGCCGCTCACCAGCGGGAGGATCAGGCGCTTTTTGGCATCATTCAGGGCAGCGTCTTTCGTGACCTCAGGATGAGAAGCCTTGAACAGCTGCTGGAGCTGGATTTCCCTGGATACGGTATAGGGGGCTTGAGCGTAGGCGAGCCCAAGCCGGTGATGTATGAGATTCTGGAGCACATGATTCCGGCTATGCCAAAGGATAAGCCCAGGTATTTGATGGGAGTGGGTTCGCCCGATTGTTTGATCGAGGGAGTCATAAGAGGGGTGGATATGTTTGACTGCGTGCTTCCCACCAGGACGGCCAGGACGGGCTTGGCCATGACCAGCCGCGGGAAGGTGATGCTGCGCAATGCGCCATATCAACGGGATTTTAGCCCTCTTGATCCCGAGTGTGACTGCTATACCTGCCAAAACTTTTCCCGTGCTTACTTAAGGCACCTGGTAAAGGCGCGCGAGATACTGGCTGCCATATTGATCAGCCTTCACAACGTGAGGTTCTTGATACGGCTTATGGAGGAGATAAGGGAGGCAATAAGGAATGACCGCCTCCTTGAGTACAGGGATAGCTTTTTCGAAAAGTACGGGTATAATAATAAAGAATAAATATACACGGCTTAAAGTAAGGCTGGCTCTTGGAAGTTTTGTTTTTGGCAATACTCAAAAAGAATAAAAAGCAAATTGGCAGGATTTGATTTTTGTGTTATACTTATTCTAAAAGCAGAATTGACTGTTTATAGGGCAAGTGAATAAGAGAAATACAATTTGATTAATATGGATTTTGGAAACAAATGAGAAAATATTTTTAATTCAAGAAAGGAAGGGAAGGATATGCCTCCACAGGAAGCGAGCACCACTGCACTTTTGATTCAATCCTTGCTCCCGTTTGTGATGCTGATAGTAATCTTTTACTTTATGATCATCAGGCCTCAAAGGAAACGGGAAAAAGAGACCAGGGAGATGTTGGCCTCTTTGAAAGTAGGGGACAATGTCACTACCATAGGTGGAATTTGCGGGAAGATAGTGCGCATCCGCGATGACATCATTACCATAGAGGTGGGGCCAGACAAGGTGAAGCTGGTACTCGAGAGATGGGCTATCCGCAGCGTAGACAAGCCAATTTCGGCGGATTAATTGAACTGTTCAGAGGGGTGTTTAGTTTTTCAGGCTTTATCTGTCCTTTGTGAGAGGGTAAAGCCTTTTTATTTTTGTGCCCTTTTGCTTGTCATACTTTGCACCTGCACGGCATAAAAGTAAAGTGAGAAAGCAATGTGAAGGGATGGGGAGAGCAAGATGAGGAGCCTCAAAAAGAATTCCGTGCAGGTCGATAGAAACAGCGTTATATACAGCGGATTGGTGATATTGAAGGCCTCGCTTTTGGCGGTAATAGTAACTCTTGTGGGCTTTCTGATATTTGCCGTGGTGATGAAGCTGGCAAACTTGCAGGAAACCATAATCCCGCCGGTGAATCAGGCTATTCGCATAATAAGCATTGCCTTTGGTGGCGCCGTTGCAGCGCGCAGCAGCCGTACAAGAGGCTGGCTCAAGGGTGCGCTGACAGGGTTTCTGTATATTGTGTGGGCCATCGCGATAAGCGCCATATTCGGAGGTACATACGCTTTTGATACCGTGCTCTTATCGGATGCTTTGTTGGGCATCGTAGTGGGTGCCATTGGAGGCATTATAGGCATAAATCTTGAATAGAACCAAAATACAAAAATGCTTTGTGAAGATTGACAATTGGAGTTGCATTTTATATACTTTTAGTGTAAATACTTGTAATATATACGCTGTTATACAGAAGAAAATATCAAAATAGGGCTGAGATGGTTACCGGCAATTGCGAAGGAGTAGAATTGAAGTGAATCAAAAGGATATTAGGTGGAGACAGAGGTTCGAGAACTTTGAAAGAGCGTATAAACTTCTTTCTTCGGCTATTGCAAATTTTGAAAACCTTAGCTTACTTGAGAAAGAAGGATTAATCCAAAGATTTGAGTATACTTTTGAATTAGCTTGGAAAACATTAAAAGATTATTTAGAATCACAAGGGGTTTTAGCAGGATTTCCAAGAGAGGTTATTAAAGCGGCTTTTCATTATGGATTAATAGAAGATGGGGATATATGGCTGGATATGCTGGAAAAAAGAAATCTTATGGCTCATACTTATGATGAAGAACGTTTTAAATTAGTGGTTGAGAACATCAGAGAAAGCTATTATCCAGCTATATCTCAGGTGTACAGGTGTTTGGGAGACAGGTTATGAGCTTCGGTATTTCAAAGAAAAGTTATGATTATATAATATATGCATTATCTCAGTGCCCAGCAATTGAAAAGGCTGGCATTTTTGGAAGTCGTGCGATGGGGGCCTATAAAAATGGCTCGGATATTGACTTGGTCATTTATGGCATAAATATTACTCCGGAGGTTGTGAACAGGTTAAGTGTGATGTTAAATGAAGAACTACCTGTGCCTTATTATTTCGATATAGTCCATTATGATTCATTAAGAAATGGTTCTTTAAAGAGTCATATTGATAAATATGGAAAGATTTTTTACTACCGTGAAAAAAATTATTCGAGTTCAAAAAACTAAAAAAATAGGTGAAAATTGTATGAATTTGCTGTAAAGGAGGCGTATAAAGTATGAAGCACATCAAGACGTTACATAAGGGAACATTGAAGGACAGTTTGAAAAAGGGCGGTTGCGGGGAATGCCAGGCATCTTGCCAATCTGCCTGCAAGACGTCGTGCACTGTGGCCAATCAAGCCTGCCAAAAGCAATAATTTCGGTCGTGTCGTGTGAACACGTATGAACATTTGTAATAAATTATGGCGTAAGCAGGAAAACAGCAGTGGCCTTTGCTACTGCTGTTTTTTATTGGGCTGTCCGCTGTTTCCGTTATTGACTAGTACAGTAGCCAGATATTATAATGGATAAGTAAGTTTGTTTTTCAAAGGGGGCCAGGGAATGAGAAAGAAAAGCGGTTTAAAGCTATTTTTGATAATCGCATGCATTGCCATACTGTGTTATATTGCGTTAAACGGCCTTGAAATAGGGATATACAGGATTGTCCCCCTTGCGGAAAGGGTGCAGCAAGGCCTGGACCTGAAAGGTGGGCTTTATGTGGTGTATGAGGCCGATATCGCCCCCGGGGATCCAGACAGGGACAGCAAAATAGCAGGTGCCATACGAGTGATGCGCAACCGGCTTGACAAGTCAAACCAGCACGAGGCCACCATTGCACCTCAGGGGACCAACCGCATTGTAGTGGAGATACCGGGTGTGGATAATCCGCAGGAGCTGGCTGATATATTGATGAAGCCCGCTGTGCTGGAGTTTATTGGCCCAGAAGGGGATGTAATAATCACAGGAAAAGACGTCAAAACCGCTAAGCCAGGATATATTACGGGGCAAAAGCCCGTTGTGCACTTTGAACTGCATCCCGAGGGTGCCAAAAAATTTGCCGAGGCTACAGAGAAATACCTTGGGCAAGTGATAAAGATCGTGCTGGATGGCAATCCTATATCGGAGCCTACAGTGGATGAGGTAATTCCAAACGGCCAGGGCGTAATCCATGGCATGAGGGATATAGAGGAGGCCCAAAAGCTGGCTACCTTGATCGAAAGTGGTGCCCTGCCCGTCGAGCTCAAACAGGTGGAAGTGAGGACCATTGGCGCAACGCTGGGAGCCAACGCGCTTGAAAGGGGAATACTGGCAGGCATAGTAGGGCTTTCGCTGGTGTTCTTATTCATGCTGGTTTATTACAGGCTGCCTGGCCTGGTTGCTGATTTGGCCCTTGTGGTGTATACGTTGTTGGTGATGCTGATTACGGTGTTGGCTCGTATTACCATTACGCTTCCGGGAATTGCAGGCATAGTGTTATCGATAGGTATGGCGGTAGACGCCAATGTCATAATATTTGAAAGGATTAAAGAAGAACTTAGGGCTGGCAAGACCTTGAGGGCGGCTCTGGACTCAGGCTTTTCAAAGGCATTCAGCGCTATATTGGATTCCAACGTTACGACCCTTATTGCTGGCGTGGTGCTGCTGTATTTCGGGACAGGCCCGATTCAAGGTTTTGCCAAGACGCTGATGCTGGGCGTAGTGGTGAGCATGTTTACCGCAATAGTTTTTACCAAATATGTCCTGCGGCTCATCATAGACTTGAATGTTCAAAATAAGAAGCTGTATGGTGTATGAGAGGGGAATAACGGAGATGAATATAGATTTCGTTTCAAAATATAAAATATTTGTGGCTATTTCGCTGGTCATTATCATAGCTGGATTGGCTGTGATGATTTTCCAGGGCTTAAACCTGGGGATCGATTTCAAGGGTGGAACCGTGATATACGTGAACATCGGTAAACCCTATTCGCCGGATGATATTCGTAGCATATTGTCATCCCAAGGTATAGAGGCTACTGTGGTCCAGGTGGGCGACAACAAGCAGGACGCCATTATACGCATGAGGTATATGGAAAATCAGGAAGAGATACAGCAGAGATTGATAGATGCCCTAAAGGAAAAGTACGATTTAACCGATGAGAGGTTCAGCGTTGATACGGTGGGGCCCACCATAGGAAAGGACCTTACGCGTAATGCCATTCTGTCCACCGTCATATCGTGGGTGTTTATACTCATATACGTCGGGATACGCTTTGAATTCAAGTCAGGGGTGGCGGCCATCGTCGCTCTGGTACACGACGTGCTTATAATGGTTGCGGCTGCCGCCTTGTTGAGAACCCAGATAAACAGCCCATTTGTGGCAGCTGTGCTTACCATAATAGGTTATTCTATCAATGACACGATAGTCATCTTTGACAGGGTACGCGAGAACCAGAAGAGGTTTGGCAAAAAGCTGTCCATGGCCGAGATAGTCAACAGGAGCATCAACGAATCTCTTACCCGTACCATCAACACCTCTCTCACCACTTTATTTACAGTAACGGCTTTGTATGTGTTCGGGGTTGAATCCATCAAGGAATTTTCGCTACCTATGTTGGTGGGTATCATATCGGGAGTCTATTCTACCATATTCATTGCTGGCCCCCTGTGGGTTGAATGGAGTGAAAGAGCAGAGCGGCGCAGGCTTGCTACAGCAAAATGACGTATTGAAAAGGTGGGCTTGAGGTTGAACATGGTCATGCAATGGTTATAAATGAGCTTCCTTCGGGAAGCTCTTGTTGTTATTTTTATGAATGGTTTTTGACTGTTAGTGAGAGGAAACTCCTTTATTTTTTGGTGGGAGGAGCTGAAATGTCATGCCGCTATACCTTCCGCTGGTGGAGGAGACGCCAGAATGGAAGAGGTGTATAGAGAGAATACAGAGCGGCCTTGGGGTATCCCAGGTCATGGCGAGATTGCTGGTAAACAGGGGTATCACCGATTTGCAGCAGGCTGCTTTGTTTATCAACCCCACGCTGGATGGGCTGCATGACCCCTTTTTGCTGCCCGATATGGCAACAGCTGTAGAACGAATACGAAAGGCTATCGACAGCGGAGAACATATTGCAATATACGGGGATTATGATGTGGATGGAATTACTGCGGCATCTGCTCTGTATCTGTTTTTAAAGGGCAGAGGTGCTGATGTTGAGGTGTATATCCCCGACCGCTATTCAGAAGGGTACGGCATGAATTGCCAGGCTGTTGAGCAGCTTTATGCCCGGGGGACCAAGCTCATCATAACGGTAGATTGCGGCATAACCGCCCTTGAGGAAGTTGAGCTGGCCAGGCAACTGGGTATGGACGTTATAGTGACCGACCATCATCGGTGTTCGGATGACCTGCCCCATGCCTGTGCTGTTGTCAACCCCTCCCGCAGCGACCACTCTTATCCCTTTTGCAATCTGGCGGGGGTGGGCGTGGCCGCCAAGCTGATTCAGGCCCTGGGCGGGATTGAAGCGGTGGAGGAGTATCTTGATTTAATAGCTCTGGGGACGGTGGCCGACGTAGTGCCTTTGCTGGGCGAAAATCGAATACTGGCGGCCAAGGGCATAGAGCGCATAAACACCTCTCCCCGGTTGGGAGTTGAGGCTTTGATCAAAGCCGCTGGGCTGTCTCAGGGCAATATCGATGCATACAGAATAGCTTTTATGCTGGCGCCCAGGCTCAATGCTGCCGGGAGGATGTCAACGGCCTATCTGGGATTTTTGCTGCTCACAGCACAGGATGAAGAGGATGCCATACGCATTGCGCGGCAGCTTAATGAGGAGAACAGCAGGCGCCAGCAGATCGAAAATGCCTTGGTGGAGGAATGCAGGGATAGACTTCTCCAAAGTGGCGACCTCAGCACTGAGTGGATAATTGTACTGGAAGGGGAGGAAGGGGAAGGCTGGCATCCTGGTGTCATAGGCATTGCGGCTTCCAAAATCAGCGAGCAGTTTTATAGGCCATGTATATTGATTTCGCTGCAGGGTGATATCGGCGTAGGCTCTGCGCGGAGCATTGAAGGCTTTAATATGTACGATGCCTTAAAACAGGTGGATGACCTCTTTATTCGGTTCGGAGGTCATGAAATGGCTGCGGGTTTTAGCATTCCCAGGGAGGCCGTTCCGGAGCTAAAACAGCGCCTTTTAAGCTATGCACACCACAACATGGACGATTCATTGCTTATTCCCCGCGACTATCATGACGGCCTGCTGATGCCGCATGATATTACGCTGTCGCTGGTGCAGGAGATAAAACGATTAGAACCCTTTGGCATGGGGAATCCACCACCACAATTCCTGTTTTGCAATGCTGAAGTGGAAAACTGCTGGACCGTTGGGAATGACGGCAAGCATCTTAAGATGTCGGTTTCCACCGGACAGCGACTGTGGGATGCCATCGGATTTGGACTGGGCGACAAAAAGGATTATCTGCTGGGTGGGCGCAAAAAGGTGGACATCATTGCCGCGGTTGAGGAAAACGAGTGGGGCGGCGTGAAAAAAATTCAGTTCAATGTAAAATCCATGCAGGCCGTTTTAAACGATCGTAATGACGTTGAAGCTTTTCTGGAACCGTTTTATTTTAAATTTTTTGATGCTTTTTTGCAAGAAATTATGTATAATAATGATTGCATAAATGGCAAACAATTGAGCAAAGCGGAATGGCCGGCGTTCCAGCAAGTGGGTTGTGAGGAGGCGGTGCGCTGCTTTAAGACGTCAAAGGTGGGCAGCTTAATTTTGGCAAATACCCTGGAAGGAGCACGGTGGGCATTAAGCTTAATGGTTGAAGGGGAAATGTCACATACGGCTTTTGCATACGGATACTTCCACGAGATGTGGGAGACGGGAATGAACGGCATCCTCCTTGCCCCTGTGATCGACAGGGTTTTTTTCAGGCATTACAGGAGGATCTTTTTGCTTGAAGGAGAGCTTCCTCTGTACCCGCGATTGCACCTTATGGAAGGTTTAAGGGAAAGGGTGTACGTCATAAAAGGCTGGAACAGCCAGGAAGTATTATTAAAGGATGTGATCGAGCGGCTGGACGTGGAGAGACCCCACTTTGTGGCACTGTACAAATGGCTGCACTCAAGGCGCCAGGGCCAGAACCTGTGGCCGGGAGTGTCCAAGATGGTGTGGCAGTTCAATCGGGCAACGGGCCAGGATATAAACGAGTTTCAGCTGCGCCTGATGTTGGGCGTATTTAAGGAGCTGGACTTTGTAAGGATAGATAGCCAGCAGTCCTACGTCAAGGTTGAATGCGTACAAAATCCACGCAGCCGCGAGCTTACCGAGAGCGTGCTTTATCAAAAATACAGGGCATGGATTGAAGGGCTGCAATCCCACTGTAAGAAGGAGGAGTAAAGATGGATTTGAAGTCAAAGATCAGGGTGGTACCGGATTTTCCTAAGCCGGGCATAAGCTTTAAGGACATAACCACTTTGCTCAAGGATCGCGAAGCCTATGTCTACACCATAGATTCGCTGGTGGCTTTTTGCAAGGACAAGGGGGCTGAACTTATAGTCGGACCCGAGGCGAGAGGATTTGTGCTGGGAGCGCCGGTGGCGTATGCCCTAAAGGTGGGATTTGTGCCGGTGCGTAAGCCGGGCAAGCTGCCAGCCGAGACTGTCAGATACGAGTACGGCCTGGAGTATGGTTCGGATGTACTGGAGATACACAAGGATGCCATTCAGCCCGGGCAGAAAGTGGTAGTAGTAGATGACCTGCTGGCTACGGGTGGTACTGCTTTGGCGGCTGTCAAGCTTGTCGAGAAGATAGGGGGTATAGTGACGGGTGTGGCGTTTGTCATAGAGCTGTCCTACTTAAATGGCAGAAAGACCCTGGAAGGATATGACGTGTATTCCGTGATTACCTACGATGACTGAGCATAGAGATGAAGAAGCAAAGGGTGGTTGGTGCTGCTGTACCAGCCATTCTTTGTATTTATCTGAACGGGCACTTCCATTGCAGAAAGAAAGGGGGTGGAATAATGAATGGCAATGGGATAGAAGCCAAGGTGGCTGAACTTGAGGCCAAAGCGGAGCAGGCATACGGCAAAGAGGGATTGGAGAAGGTCCGCAAGGCCTATGTTTGTGCCGCAAAGGCACACGAGGGGCAAAAGCGGTCATCGGGCGAGCCATTTATTATCCACCCTGTGGAAGTGGCCCTTATATTGATGGAGCTTGGTTTGGATGTCGATACGGTTGTGGCCGGCATACTGCACGATGTCATAGAGGATACTGGCGTGACCATACAGCAGCTTGAGGAGGAGTTTGGGGCTGATGTAGCAAAGCTGGTGGACGGGGTTACAAAGCTCAGCCGTATAGAGTACAAGAGCAAAGAGGAACAGCAGCTGGAAAGCTTAAGAAAGATGTTTGTGGCCATGGCAAAGGACATAAGGGTTATAATCATCAAGCTTGCCGACCGGCTGCACAACCTGAGGACTCTTGAGTACGTGGATGAGGAAAAGCAGCGCGAAAAGGCTTACGAGACGCTGGAGATTTATGCCCCCCTCGCTCACCGACTGGGGATATTCAAGATAAAGTGGGAGCTGGAAGATATATCCTTGCGCTATATCGATCCTAAGGGATATTATGACCTGGTGGAAAAGGTTGCGGCCAAGAGAAGAGAGAGAGAGGCATACATCCAGGACGTCATTCAAACGCTCAAGAAAAAGCTGGACGAGATGAACATCGAGGCCGAGATAGAAGGGCGTCCCAAGAACTTTTACAGCATTTACCGCAAGATGTACATGCAGCACAAGAGCTTTGAGGAGATTTATGATTTGCTGGCCATACGCGTCATCGTCAACTCGGTGAGGGATTGCTATGCTGTTTTGGGCATAGTTCATACCCTTTGGAAGCCCATACCCGGCCGATTTAAGGATTATATAGCTGTTCCCAAGCCCAACATGTACCAATCGCTTCATACCACCGTCATTGACTCAAGGGGCGAGCTGTTTGAGATACAGATAAGGACCTGGGATATGCACCGCACTGCCGAATACGGGATTGCAGCCCACTGGAAATACAAAGAGGGGCGAAAGATCTCAACCGACCTTGACGAAAAGCTGTCATGGATACGCCAGCTTTTGGAATGGCAGAGCGAGCTTAAGGATTTCAGGGAATTTGTCGAGACCCTAAAGATAGACCTGTTCAGCGATGAGGTGTTCGTCTTCACACCCAAGGGCGATGTCATTGACCTGCCCAAGGGAGCAGGGCCGCTGGACTTTGCGTATGCCATTCACACCGAGATAGGAAACAAGTGCGTGGGTGCCAAGGTAAACGGCAAGCTGGTTCCTTTGGATTATCAGCTTCAAACTGGCGATATAGTGGAGATCATCACCTCTCCTAACAGCCGCGGGCCCAGCCGTGATTGGCTTAAGATAGTCAAGACCACTCAGGCCAAGAACAAGATCAAGCAGTGGTTCAAAAAGGAACGGCGTGAGGAAAACATAGTAAAGGGCAAAGAAATGCTGGAGAAGGAGGCAAAGCGGCAGGGGTATGTCCTGTCGCAGCTCCTTAAAAATGAATGGATTGACCCTATACTGAAAAAGTACGGGTTTCATTCCCTTGACGATATATATGCGGCAGTAGGATATGGGGGGCTTACCACCAGCCAGGTGCTGGTAAGGCTCATCAACGAATACAAGCGGTATCAAAAGGTGACCGCTTCCGAATCAGAGGAGGGGGCAGCTGCAAGGCAGGCAAAGGAAGACAGGCCCAAAAGGCATGCTGACAATGGTATACAGGTGAAGGGTGTCGACAATATCCTAGTGAGGATTGCTAGATGCTGTAATCCTGTGCCGGGTGATAAAATCGTGGGTTATATTACAAGGGGTAGAGGTGTATCGGTGCACAGAACCGATTGCGTAAATCTGGCCAATATTTCTCCTGAAGAAAGGCACCGATTGGTGGAGGTCGACTGGACGGGTGAGGATAAAGCATCGTACAACGCCGAAATACAGATAATAGCGCGGGATAGGCACTCGCTCCTGGCTGATATTACCAGCACGCTTGCCAATATGGATATAGGTTTGACCGCTGTTAACGCCAGGACCAACAGGATGCGGCAAGCCCTTATCAATTTAAGCCTGGAGATAAAAAACACTCAACAGCTTGAAAAAGTGATGAGGCAGCTTAAAAAGGTGCCTGATATACTGGATGTGCACAGGGTGAATGCCTGAGAAGGATTGGTATCGTAACTTTAGGAGCTTGAATTCTTGAATTAAAATTAGAGGCAAAATGGAGTGTGGTTTTGGATGAGAGCTGTTGTTCAACGAGTGAAGCACGCCAGCGTTAAGGTGGATGGAGAGATAGTCGGCTCAATTGAAAAGGGACTGCTGGTCTTTTTGGGTGTGGAAAAGGACGATACCGAAGATGACCTGGCATATATAGTGGACAAGGTGGCGGGCCTGCGGGTGTTTGAGGACGAGAATGGCAAGATGAACCTGTCGGTGCAGGATGTAGGCGGGGCCATACTGGCGGTGTCGCAGTTTACCCTGTACGGCGACTGCAGAAAAGGGCGTAGGCCCAGCTTTACTCAGGCGGCACCTCCCGATATGGCCAAGAGATATTATGACTTATTTGTAGAAAGAATAGGTCAGCTGGGCATCCCTGTAGCCACCGGCATATTTCAGGCGAAGATGGAGGTATTGCTGCTCAACGACGGCCCTGTGACCATACTGCTGGACAGTAAGAGGACTTTTTGATGCGGAAAGGAGAAGCAAACATGAAGGTAATAGCCATGCCGGTGGGGGAGCTAGCTGCCAACTGCTATATAGTGTATTGTGAGAATACCAAAAAGGCCGTCGTTATTGACCCCGGTGCAGAGGGCCAGCGCGTTTTAAACCGCATACAGTATGAGGGGCTTAAAGTGGAGTATATACTGCTTACGCACGGCCATTTTGATCACATAGGGGCTGTAAAGTTTCTCAAGGAGCAATTGGGAGCCACTGTGGCCATTCATTCCGGTGATGCGGAGGCCCTTACCGATGCCAGCATAAACTTGTCAGCATTCATGGGAGAGCATTCGGTACAGGTGCCGCCAGATCTATTGCTCAAAGAGAGAGATGTCCTTACCATTGGCGATATAAAGATGGAGGTGCTCCATACGCCGGGGCATTCGGAGGGTAGCGCGTGTTTCGTGGTGAACAGCCCGGTAAAGGCGGTGTTCACAGGGGATACGCTGTTTCAGGGGTCGATAGGCAGGAGCGATTTCCCTGGCGGCAGTTATGACCAGCTGATCAGCTCCATAAAGGATAAGCTGATGGTACTTGGTGATGATTACACCATTTATCCAGGCCATGGATTGAAGAGCACCATTGGTACTGAAAGGACTGCCAATCCGTTTATAAGGTATTATGTAAAATGATGGCTGCTAAAAGGTATTGTTGAGAATCTGGTAAAGTGTTGTTAAGAATCGTTTGCTATATGAGAGGCCTTAACTTAACTCATTCTTCTGAATCAATCTTGTGTACGTCTATCTTATTGTGAATCTCCGTCGAGAAACCTTGCTTCTTTTGAGTGGATGAAAGGCGTTTTAAAGGCCTTGGTTTGAGCCATGATCAGACTTGTAGGGCTTGACCTGTCCGATTTTACAAGCAAGAGGATGTCGTATAAATCAGACAATGAGTGGAGGGCTGCTGTGATTTGAATGTATATATTCATGTTGCAAGTGGCGGTTTTGAGCACGAGGTATGGGAACTCACTCGGGTGTTTTTCCCCGGCTGGCCGGTCAAGGTGCTGGACGATGTGCCGGCAGAAGGGGATAATTCAGGAGGGAAAGCCGATGGGCATAAGGGTTTGCTCATCGTTGTTGAATATACCTGCTCGGACTTTGAAGTTGTAGCTAAAAGCTACCTGAAAGACGGTAGCGGGAAGGTGCTGTTTGGCAGCCAGCGAAGCCAAAAATTGGATGAAAGCACTAGAAGGTCTTATCTCAAACAAAAGAGGGAGATAAAGAAGGTTTTGTGCCAATGCGTGTATGACGTGCTGTCGGAGTTTACCGGCAAGCATCCGCACTGGGGAATACTCACCGGCGTGCGCCCGCTTAAGGTGGTGCACCACCTGATGGATGATGGATTGAGCGATGAAGAGGTTTTGGGCGTCTTGAAGTCTGAGTACTATGTAAGGGATGACAAGGCCTCGCTGCTGGTTGAGACGGCAAAAAACCAGCGTGATGTGATAAAATCCGCCTCTGCCGACACCGTATCGCTGTATATACACATTCCCTTCTGCACCACCAGATGCCTTTATTGTTCCTTTCCATCGGTTGTGATGGACGGGTGCGGGGGGATGGTGGATGCCTATATAGACTCCCTTGTTGCCGAGCTAGAGAGGGTGGTCTCGGTTTTGCTCCAGAAAGGGGTTGTGATTCAAAGCCTTTATATGGGTGGCGGGACTCCCACTGCCCTTGCCTATCCCCAACTGGAGCGGTTGCTGAGTGCCGTGGACTTGCTGCTGGATGGCCGGCACATAGACGAGTATACGGTGGAGTGCGGCAGGCCCGATACCCTGGACCTTGACAAGCTTTCGTTGCTCAAGGCTTTCGGGGTAAACCGCATAAGCATCAATCCCCAGACCATGAACCAGGAGACGCTTGTTCGGATCGGCCGGAGGCACACAGTGGAGCAGGTGATATCGCGGTTTCACATGGCCAGGTATATTGGATTTGACTGCATAAACATGGACGTCATAGTGGGGCTGCCCGGCGAAGGCGTGCCGCACATGGAAAAAACCATGGAGGCCATTGCGGCTTTGCAGCCCGATAACCTCACCGTCCACACCCTTGCCGTAAAGAGGGCATCCAGGCTCAAGGAATCGCTGGATAAGTACCCCTTAACCTCGGACGATACAGCTGAGAAAATGCTGGAGGTATGCCAGAGATGGGTCAAGGAGATGGGCCTGGTGCCGTATTATCTTTATCGCCAGAAATACATGGTGGGTAACCTTGAAAATGTTGGGTATACTAAGCCTGGCAAGGCGTGCATATACAACATCCAGATGATGGGTGAGAAGCAGACCATATGGGCTTTTGGTGCTGGGGCGGTGAGCAAGGTATACTTTGCCGAAAATGACTGCATACAGCGCGTCCCCAACGTTAAGGATGTGAAGGAGTATATGGAGAGGCTTGACGAGATGGTACAGCGAAAGATGAGGTTTATAGACGACTGTAAAGGAGGTATTGAGAATGACCTATAAAAGGTTTGGAAACACTTACATTATAAGCATTGAAAAGGGGGAGGAGGTGGTCGAATCACTGAAGCGGTTTTGCCAGGAGGAAAACGTTAAGCTGGGATATATCACCGGTATAGGGGCTTCAAACAAATTGGTTATAGGAATCTTTGATACAAAGGAGAAGGTGTATCGTTCCAAGGAGATAACCGGTGAGCACGAGATAACCTCACTCACGGGCAATGTTACCACCATGAATGGCGAGATATATCTTCATATACATGTTACTCTTGCCAATTCCGAATTTAATGCTGTAGGGGGGCATTTGAATTCGGCTGTGGTAAGCGGCGTGTGCGAGGTTTTCGTCCATAAAGTGGAAGGAGAAGTGGATAGGGAGTTTGACCAGGATGTGGGGCTCAACGTATTGAAGCTGTAGAAAACCATAGTTGACAGTACCTTGTCCTTGGCTTTATAATACTTATAACATTATACCCCAACGGCTGTGAAGGGGAGAGTACCTGGATGGATGCATCAGAGAGGGGATGCCGCGGTCCAAATGTTGGTCGTGGGTGGGAGCATCCCTTGCGGAAGTCCCGGGAAGGACACCCTGGAGCCGGTCTGCTGAATGGAAGTAGGCAGATCCGCCCAATCCGGCGTTAAGGGAAGAGTGGGAGAAGCTTATTTCTCCAACAAGGGTGGTACCGCGGGCAGTTAAACCTCTCGTCCCTTATTTAATGAAGGGAATGAGAGGTTTTTTAAGTTAATGCAGAGGAGGGATAGGGAGATGCTGACTCAGGCACCTAAAGGCACGAAGGATGTCTTGCCCGACGAGTCATATAAATGGCACTATGTTGAAGGGATGATACGGGAGGTTACCCGTCTGTTTGGCTATAAAGAGGTGCGTACCCCCACTTTTGAGCATACCGAGCTGTTTGAACGGGGGGTGGGTGACACCACCGACGTGGTTCAGAAGGAGATGTATACCTTTATCGATAAGGGTGGAAGAAGCATTACCCTAAAGCCGGAAGGGACGGCAGGAGCGGTACGTGCTTACATAGAAGGTAGGCTTTATGCGCAGCCACAGCCGGTCAAGATGTATTATATAACTCCCGTCTTTCGTTATGAGAAGCCTCAGGCAGGGCGGTTGAGGGAGCACCACCAGTTCGGTGTGGAGGTGTTCGGTGCTCCGGATGCGTCGGTGGATGCCGAGGTCATAAGCCTGGCAGCGGCTTTGTTTGAAAGGCTCAACATAAAAAACCTGGAACTTAATATAAACAGCATTGGCTGTCCCGGTTGCCGGCCCAGATATCATGAGGCGCTCAAGGAGTACCTCTCGGGACAGCTGGACCAGCTGTGTCCAAATTGCAGGCAGCGCTTCGATCGAAACCCGCTGAGGGTGCTTGACTGCAAGGAGGAAAAGTGCAGGCAGGTGGTAGCGTCCGTTCCGGTAATACTCGATTTTCTATGCGATGAGTGCAGGACGCACTTTGATAGCCTTAAGCGCTATCTTGATGCCGCAGGCATATCCTATAAGGTCAATCCCATGATTGTAAGAGGGCTGGATTACTACACCAAAACGGTGTTTGAGTTTATTTCCCAGGACATAGGGGCGCAGGGAACGGTGTGCGGTGGAGGCCGTTATGACGGGTTGGTGGGGTTGTGCGGCGGCCCTGAAACGCCCGGCGCCGGCTTTGGCATGGGGATTGAGAGGTTGCTCATGGTCATGGAAAATCAAGGGATTGAAATACCACAGCCGCTAAATCTGGATGTGATGTTCATTACCATTGGGGATGAGGCGCGTTTTAAGGCCTTTAAGCTGGTTAAGGATTTGCGCTTGAGGGGAATTTCGGCTGATATGGACCACGTGGGCAGGAGCATAAAAGCCCAGTTTAAATATGCAGACAAGCTGAAGGTACCCAGGGTATGTGTAATCGGCGAGGATGAGCTCAGGCAGGGGAACGTCAAGGTGAGGGATATGGTATCTGGGCAAGAGGAGACGGTGCCAATGGATGAGGTTATCCTGTACTTTGAGCGTTTGAGGAAGCTCGGTTAAGCGATAGATAAGATGGCTTGCCGTGATGTTTGTATTGTTTGGTTTTTCGCTGCTGTGTCACAGCGTGGTTCCCGAGCGGGATGACTGGAGCAAACATGGGCTATGGACTTCCCTTGCGCATTTCTTCTTTGCACTATGTAGGTGGTGAAGCACATGGTGTGGGCGGAGTCTGGTGTAGCAAAGGCGAGCTTTTCTTTGCGCTATGTAGGCGGTGGAGGGGTGCGAGAATGGGCGCTTAACGTTCATGTTAATGTGACAGATGTACAAGGCACAAGAAGGTTTAACTGCCAGCACCTTCAAATGCACCAGATATGGGTCGATGATAATGTACTGGATATGCGCTAATTATGTGGCTAGATTGGGTATATACTGGACGGGACATGCGGCTATCTGTTGTAACATGTGGTTGGCTTGTAATGAGATGATAAGTCACACTGTTGATAGATGGTGATGTCAAACGATATAGATTTCAACCAAGTAACTCACAAAATATAAAGAAAAAGGAGGTAACAACGGTTGAAAATAACAATACAAAATGATATAATTTTAATTGGGTGATTATCGATGTTGTTGAGTATACAAAAAGTTAAAGAAACATACAACATTAGCAGAAGTACATTAATAAATTGGGAAAAGGAAGGGTTAATAACTCCAATTAGGACACCAAAAGGGAGAAGAAGATATAAAAAAGAAGGGGAAAGACATGATAACAATACAGGCTAAACTTACTTTCCCAAGCAAGGAAGATGAGCAAATAGTGCTGGATTTAATGAGAAGATGGTCATCCTGCATGAGATATGCATATAACAGGCTTTTAGAAGGCTCGAACAGAAACACACTAAAAAGAGAACTACAGGGGGTTTTTAATTTAAATTCGAGGTATGTAGATGATGCGATAATGAAGGCAAAGAGCGTTTTAGAGTCTTGCAGAGAAAGGGACGAAAACCCCAGCAAGGTTATTTTTGGTGGCAGGAGTTTGTTTGAGAGGCTCAAGAAACGGCACATAAACGGTAAGGCATACGAGAGGTTAAGACAAGAGTGGCAAGAGAGAAGAAAAGGCAACCTCTACTCAAGAGGTGACAGGAGCAAGAAAGGGAATCTCAACACAAGGATTGAGATATATGAGTATTACAGGTTATAGAGGTTAATCCCGCATATACATCAGTGATAGGGCTTTTAAAATATACGCCGCAGTATATGATAAGCAAGGACGTAGCGGCGGCGTATGTGATAGCGAGGAGAGGGCTTGGACTAAAATAGCAGATTCCCGAAGGGTATATGGCAATTGTAGAGCATTTAGATGCTGGGGAATTAGAGGGATTGAAAGAGCATGTAAAGAAAACGGTTAAGAATAAACGGTTGAGGAAGAAACGTTTGAGAGAAATAGACAGGGTTAAAAAGTGGATACAAAGCCTTGGGAGTGAGCCAGGGGAGGAATCAAGACCTCTGTATGGAACAAGTCTTGGTGCCTGTAGCGGAAGCTACAGACTCTGGCGAGTTCTCAAGGTAGCGGTGGTAACGCCACTCTCTCCTGAGAGGGTATTAAGAGATGTCTCTGTCCTGAGGGGGGTATTATTCTCAGGGCAAGTGGGGAGACCCGGATAAGGGCGTGAGTTCCTGCTTCTTGGGGCAGGGGCTATGGTTGTCCCAAATACCGCCAGCTGGGGGTGGGACAACTTGAAAGGCGGTAAGAAATACCCCAGCCGTCTAAACTTGTGCAGTTTTGTACAGTTTAGATGACCAGGAATGCGGTATGGTCGAGTTAATGGGAAACTGGAAGAGAACCCATATGTGCGGCGTTTTGAACCTGGCACACATAGGACAAGAGGTGACCCTTATGGGATGGGTTCACAGGCGCCGTGACCTGGGAGGCTTGATTTTTATCGATTTGAGGGATCGCAGCGGCATAGTACAGGTGGTATTTAACAAGGAGCGGTGCGGCGAAGAAGTATTCCAAAAAGCCGAGGCGGTGCGCTCGGAGTACGTCCTGGCCGTGAAGGGAGCGGTGGTAAAGCGCGATCCCGATACCGTCAATCCCAAGATTCCCACGGGCGAGATTGAAGTGGTGGCAAGCCAGCTCAAGATTTTATCGGTTTCGAACACGCCGCCGTTTAGCCTTGAGGATGACATAAACGTGTCCGAGTCGGTGAGGTTGAAATACCGGTACCTGGATTTGAGGCGGGCTGAGATGCAGAGGAACATAATTCTGCGCCACAGAATAACCAAGTGGGTGCGGGATTTTCTGGATTCCAAAGGTTTTTACGAGATAGAGACGCCAATGCTCACACGGAGCACGCCCGAGGGCGCCAGAGATTATTTGGTGCCCAGCAGGTTGCATCCTGGGAAGTTTTATGCGCTGCCACAATCGCCTCAGCTCTTCAAACAGCTACTCATGCTGTCGGGGTTTGATAGGTATTTCCAGATCGCCAGGTGTTTTAGGGACGAGGACCTGAGGGCCGACAGGCAGCCAGAGTTTACGCAGATAGACATCGAGATGTCGTTTGTGGATGTAGATGATGTCATAGCTTTAAATGAGGAGATGCTGGCCGACATATTCAAAAAGGCTCTGGGGATTGAGCTCTCGTTGCCGTTGCCGCGCCTCACTTACAAGGAAGCCATGGAAAGGTACGGGACAGATAAGCCCGACACCCGATTTGGCCTTGAGCTCAAGGACGTAACTGACCTGGTAAGGGACTGCGAGTTCAAGGTGTTTTCGGGCGCTGTCGCGTCTGGCGGCAGCGTAAGGGCCATAAACGCCAAGGGCTGTGCCGTCAAATTTTCAAGGCGCGAAATAGATTCCCTTGTGGATTTTGTCAAAAACTACGGAGCAAAAGGGTTGGCATGGATTGCCGTTGAGCATGACGGCTTGAAGTCGCCCATCACCAAGTTTTTCACCGAACAGCAGCTGAGCAGCATATTGCAGCGCCTGGAAGCCGAGCCTGGTGACCTGCTGCTTTTTGTGGCCGACAAGGACGATGTGGTGTTCCAGGCACTTGGGCAGCTGCGCCTGGAGCTGGGTCGTCGCTTGAACCTGATGGACAAATCGAAATACAACCTGGTATGGGTTACCGAATTCCCGTTACTGGAATATGATGAAGAGGAAAAGCGCTTTGTGGCCAAGCACCATCCGTTTACCGCCCCTATGGATGAGGATATACAATACCTGGATACCGACCCTGCCAGGGTGCGATCCAAGGCCTATGACATAGTGCTGAACGGCGTCGAAATCGGCGGAGGAAGCATAAGAATTCATACAACCGAGATGCAGGAGAAGATGCTGAATGTCCTTGGCTTTTCAAAGGAAAAGGCCTGGCAGAGGTTTGGATTTTTACTTGAAGCCTTCAAGTATGGCGCGCCGCCTCATGGAGGGATTGCGTATGGCCTGGACCGCTTGGTGATGATGCTGGCCGACAGGGATACCATACGGGACGTCATAGCCTTTCCAAAGATGCAGAACGCGTCAGACCCTCTGACCGATGCTCCATCGGAAGTGGAGCCCAAACAACTGAAAGAGGTTCATATCCGTGTGGATGCGTGAATTTAAAAATTGTGGTTTAATATCGCGATAAATGGTTAAATATAATGATAACGCGGGTGATGATATGCTCCACGCTTTTATAAGGACGCAGTGGCTGATCGGCGAGCAGGCGCTTAAGAAACTCAATAGCAGCGCCGTGGCCGTATTCGGCATCGGAGGGGTGGGCAGCTTTGCCACCGAGGCTCTGGCAAGATGTGGGGTGGGCACGCTGATCCTGGTCGACCATGACAGGGTGTGCCCCTCCAACATCAATCGACAGATTCATGCCGACGTCACAACCATTGGGCGGCCCAAGGTTGAAGTGATGAAGGAAAGGCTCCTTAAAATAAATCCCGCTTTGAACGTCATATGCCGCGCAGCATTCTACGGGCCCGACACGGCGGATGAACTGCTTGATATAGGCTGTGACTACGTGATCGATGCCATAGATACCATAGGCTCCAAAATTGACCTGGTGGTAAGATGTAAGCAAAAGGGTATACCCATCATTTCCAGCATGGGAACCGGGAACAAGATGGATCCCACCGCCTTTAGGGTGGGAGATATATATCAGACCTCGGTGGACCCCATTGCTAAAATCATGCGGCGTGAGCTCAAAAAGCGGGGCATAGACAGCCTGAAGGTGGTGTATTCCACCGAGCCACCCATAAAACCGCGGTATACTTCTGCCGCTTTTGACGGTAGAGGTGACTCAAACAATGAGAGCCGAGCAGAAGGCGTTATCGCTCAGGCGGGCGGGCGCAAGCACCCGCCAGGTAGCATATCATTTGTTCCGCCGGTGGTGGGCTTCATCATAGCGAGTGAAGTGGTAAAGGACCTCATCGATTGGCCACATGGCGTTAGATAACCTCATTCATATGAGGCTGATTATCAGGGGGTTGGCTGCAGAACTCTTTACAAGCGGGGATGATCGTTGATGACAGAAGTGGGAGAAGTGATTCAAACGAAAGGCGATATGGCGGTGGTGCGCATCCAGCGAAGCTCGGCATGCCGACGCTGTGGGGCCTGTGGCCTGGGTGCCGGGCCCAATGACATGCTGCTTACCCTGCCCAATAGCCTGAATGCTAAGCCAGGTGACCTGGTTGAGCTGAGCTTGGAATCGGGCCAGCTACTCAAAGCATCAGCCATAACCTACTTGATTCCTTTGGTTGCATTGATTATGGGGGTCATAGTGGGGTATGCACTGGGCGGGTATATGGCAATTGACCGGCAGCTGGCAGGAGCGGTGCTGGGGTTTGCCTTCACCGCGGTGGCCTTTGTGGTTATACGCGCTTTGGACCCCGTCTTTAGAAGGAGCAATCATTTTACGCCGCGTATGGTCTCAATACTAAATAATAAAAACATAGGCGATGGAAATAATTAAAAAAGAGAAGGGAGAGTTGGATATGGCAAGTCAAAACGTTATTACATTGACCGCTGATAATTTCGATAAAGAGGTACTGCAATCGGATGTACCTGTCTTGGTAGATTTCTGGGCTGCTTGGTGTGGTCCGTGCAGGATGATTGCACCTATCATTGACCAGCTGGCTGATGAATACGCTGGCAGGCTAAAGGTGGGCAAGGTGAATGTCGATGAAGAGGCCCAGCTGGCCCAGAGATATGGGATCATGAGTATACCAACGCTGTACTTCTTCAAAAACGGAGAGGCTGTAAGCCAGCTGGTGGGGGTAAGGCCAAAAGCCGAGCTTGAAAGGGTAATACAGACTGTTCTATAAAAAGATCGGAAGAAATCCGATCTTTTTTTGTGAAAAAACTTGTCAATTTTGAAAGTTGTAATTATAATGGATATAAAATTCGAGCGGCTTTCAAGTTAAAAAGTATTTCATTAAAGGAAGGAGTCTTGCCTATGGTAGATTTGAGGGAGATATACAACGCTGATCCAGAGGTAGCAGAGGCCATAGAAAAAGAGCTCAAAAGGCAACAGGACCACATAGAGCTCATCGCTTCAGAAAACTTCGTTAGCCTGCCTGTGATGGCAGCCATGGGTACCCATCTTACCAACAAGTATGCGGAAGGGTATCCGGGTCGTCGTTATTATGGCGGTTGTGAGTTCGTCGATGTGGTGGAAAACATCGCGATTGAAAGGGCGAAAAAGCTCTTTGGTGCCGAACACGCCAACGTTCAGCCGCACTCCGGAGCCCAGGCCAACATGGCGGTATATTTTGCAGTGCTGGAACCGGGGGATACCATCATGGGTATGAACCTTGCCCACGGCGGGCACTTAACCCACGGTAGCCCCGTAAACATTTCGGGTAAATATTTCAAGATCGTTCCTTACGGCGTTGATGCCAATACCGGCTATATAGACTACGACGAGGTCCGGCGTTTGGCCCGGGAATTCAAGCCAAAGCTGATTGTTGCGGGTGCCAGCGCATATCCACGGGTGATTGATTTTGAGAGGTTCCGCGAGATCGCAGATGAGGTCGGGGCTTATCTGATGGTGGATATGGCCCATATCGCAGGCTTAGTGGCGGCTGGGCTGCATCCAAGTCCGGTACCTTATGCCGACTTTGTGACCACCACCACCCACAAGACGTTGAGAGGGCCCAGGGGGGGTATGATACTCTGCAAGGGAAAATATGCAAAAATCATTGATAAGGCCATTTTTCCGGGGACCCAGGGAGGGCCGCTGATGCACGTGATAGCGGCCAAGGCCATATGCTTTGGAGAAGCTTTAAAGCCCGAGTTTAAGGAGTACCAGAAGCAGATCATAAAGAATGCGCAGGCTTTGGCCAGTGGTCTTATAGAAGAAGGGTTTAATCTCGTCTCGGGCGGTACAGATAATCACCTGATGCTTGTGGACCTGCGCAATCGCGGTATAACGGGTAAGGATGCCGAAAAGGCTCTGGATAAGGTGAGGATAACGGTCAACAAGAACACCATTCCAAACGATCCTGAAAGCCCGTTTGTGACCAGCGGTATACGGTTGGGTACACCGGCTGTGACCACCAGAGGCATGAAAGAGGAAGACATGCGCCAGATTTCACGGGCGATTTCCCTGGCTCTGCCGGATTTTGAGAAAAACAGGGAGCAGGTTCTGGAGATAGTCGATGACCTGTGCAAACGCTATCCGCTATACAGCCAGGGCATTTTGAAATAAACTTCTAGCTTATCGGGGCAAAAAAGATGGTCTTGTAAAAGATCATCTTTTTTGTTCTGTGCATATTTGATTTGGGCAGTTGAGCATTGTGTGCAATGGTTGACAAACTGGTCTGCCGGGGATGGTGTAAACGGCTGGTTGTCCAGTTTTCCCGGTTTTACATCGCAGGTTCCACTTTTCGGATGACTAAGTTAACCCATATGTTGAAGTCCTCCGTGAATTTGCCACCTCCACAGGAGGTTGGTGATTAATAATAAAAATAAAAAAGGGATTGAGGGAAATGGATAAGAACATGCCTTTGGCAGCTAGGATGCGTCCTAACTCTCTGGAGGAATTCGTTGGACAACAGCATATAATAGGTAAGGGCAAGCTGCTTTACAGGGCCATAAAGAGCGATCGGCTTACTTCGGCCATATTCTATGGGCCTCCAGGCACCGGAAAAACCACCCTTGCGTACATAATTTCCAAGGAGACCAAGTATCCATTCAAGAAGTTGAATGCCGTAACCGCAGGGGTAAAGGAGATCCGCGAGATAGCCGATGAAGCGAGAAACTATCTGCTAAATCCAAAAGGTCGGGTTATACTGTTTTTTGACGAGATCCATCGTTTGAACAAGGCGCAGCAGGACGTACTGCTCCCCTTTGTGGAGGACGGCACCATCATCCTCATAGGTGCCACCACCGAAAACCCTTACTTTGAGGTGAACAAGGCGCTGCTGTCCCGCTCCACCATATTCAAATTTGAGCCCCTGTCCCCACAGGAGATACGAACCATTATCGACAGGTGCCTGAAGGATAAGGAAAGAGGTCTGGGCGAGTATCCCATCGTTATCACCGAAGAAGCCATCGACCACATAGTGCGGTTGAGCGATGGCGATGCCCGGGTGGCCATGAACGCCCTCGAGCTTGCCGCTTTGACCACTCCGCCCCGTGAGGATGGAAAAATATACATTGACCTGGAAGTTGCGCAGGAATGTATACAACAGAAGGCTATAAAGTATGATAAAGATGGGGACAATCATTATGACGTGGTGAGTGCTTTTATAAAGAGCATGCGGAACTACATGGAGCCCGATGCCGTGCTGCACTGGCTTGCCAGGCTGGTGGAGTCGGGGGAGAAGCCCGAGTTCATTGCGCGGCGCATCATAATCGCAGCGGCTGAGGACGTGGGGCTGGCAAACCCGACTGCTCTGCAGGTGGCGGTGGCAGCGGCTCAAGCAGTGGAGCGCGTGGGATGGCCTGAAGGCAGAATAATACTGGCAATGGCAGCTTTGTATGTGGCCTGCTCGCCCAAGTCAAATTCAGCCTATATGGGTATAGAAAAGGCGCTGGAGGACGTCCGTACCAAAAACGTTGGGAGCGTCCCGCTTAACCTGAGGGATGCTAGCTATCCGGGAGCAAAGGAGCTGGGGCACGGCAAGGGGTACAAGTACTCCCATGACTATCCCAATGCCCGGGCCAAGCAGCAGTACCTGCCGCCCGAACTGGAAGGCGTTAGGTATTATTTCCCCAAAGATTCTGGGTGGGAGGCAAGTATCAAGAAAATACTGGAAAAGCTCAGATAAAAATTTTTTGGAGCCAATCTTGACAAAAATACTAAGATATGCTATCCTGTGTCCAGAATAAAACCGAGTAATTTACTTGGTTTTAAGGAGTGGTGTAATGTGAAGCTTTCAACAAGGGGGCGATATGGGGTAAAGGCCATGTTTGACTTGGCACTCAACTTTTCGGGCGAGCCTGTTTCGCTAAAGAGCATCGCTGAGCGCCAAGGGCTTTCGGAGGCTTATCTGGAACAGCTGATGGCAGGCCTGCGCAAGGCTGGCCTGGTAAAGAGCGTGCGCGGTGCACAGGGAGGGTATATGCTGAGTACTTCCCTTGATAAGATAACTGTTGGAGAGATAATAAGGAGCCTGGAGGGCTCGATGGCTCCCGTCGATTGCGTGATAGAGAACGAGGAGACTGACTGCGAAAAAGCCGAGTACTGCGTTACCCGCCTGGTTTGGGGAAGGATCAGGGACAGCATAAATCAGGTGGTGGATTCCATAACCCTGCAGGATATGATAGACGATTACAAGCGGCTCCATCAGCGTAAGGCGGAAAAGGAAGGTTGAAAAACGGAGATTGGAATAGATGGTGTTACCATTGCATAAAGTTACTGTGCAGCCACAAGGTGCTAAAAGATATTATTTGAGGCTAGGAGTGCAGGAGTGAATAGGTAACTGCTTAAACTTTAGCTTTAGGAAGCAAGTAAACTAAAAGTTTTATGCTTAACCAATTATTATAATAGTAGTAATCAAGATTATGTATGGTAGGGCTTAGTGTTATTAGAAATAGAAATTACAGTTAATGTATGCAAAAACAGGAAATACAAATGTTAACATATTAGCGAAAGGAAGTGCTTTAGCATGCAAAAAAGAGTGTACATGGACCATGCTGCTACAACATACACCAAGCAGGAAGTGCTTGACGAGATGCTACCTTATTTTAAGGAGATATATGGCAATCCTTCGAGCGTTCACGGCTTTGGTAGGGAAGCCAGGAAGGCTGTGGACCTTGCAAGGGAAAGGACGGCCGCTGCCCTCAATGCTTCACCTGAGGAGATATATTTTACCAGTGGGGGTACAGAGGCCGATAACTGGGCTATCAAGGGCGTGGCGTGGGCCAACAAAGAGCGAGGAAATCACATAATCACTACGTCAATTGAACACCATGCCGTGCTTCACACCTGCCAGTACTTGGAGAAGATGGGCTTTGAGGTGACTTATCTGCCTGTTGACAGTTATGGCCTGGTCTATCCCGAACAGGTGAAGGAGGCCATTACCGATAAAACCATACTTATAAGCGTGATGTTTGCAAATAACGAGATAGGTACCATTGAGCCCATCAGGGAGATCGGCCAGATAGCCAGAGAGCGGGGCATATACTTCCATACCGATGCGGTACAAGCGGTGGGCCATATACCGGTTGACGTAAAGGAGATGAACATAGACCTTTTGTCTCTGTCGGCTCATAAGTTTTATGGTCCAAAGGGTGTAGGGGCGCTCTATATCAGAAAAGGCGTAAAGCTCCATCCGTTTATTCACGGCGGGGCTCAGGAGCGCAACAGGAGGGCAGGCACCGAGAATCTGGCCGGCATCGTGGGATTGGGCAAGGCGATAGAGCTGGCCGTTGCCAATTTGGAAGAGAGCAGTAAAAGGCTCGCGGCCATGCGAGATAGGCTGATATCCGGCGTGCTCAACACCATAGAAAACGTACGCCTTAACGGCCATCCCACCAAGCGTTTGCCGGGCAACGCCAACTTCAGCTTTGAATTCATTGAAGGGGAATCTCTGCTGCTCAGCCTTGATATGAAGGGCATTGCGGCATCCAGCGGTTCGGCCTGTACATCGGGTTCACTTGACCCTTCCCATGTGCTGCTGGCCATAGGGTTGCCGCACGAGATTGCCCATGGCTCCCTTAGGCTGACGCTGGGTGACGACAATACAGATGAGGATATAGACTATGTGCTGGAGGTATTACCTGATATTGTACAGAGGCTGAGGGAGATGTCTCCACTATTTGCACAGAATAAAGGGGGTAAGCGTTATGTATAGTGAAAAGGTAATGGATCATTTCATGAATCCCAGAAACGTGGGAGAAATAGAAGACGCTGATGGTGTTGGTGAGGTAGGCAACGCCAAGTGTGGCGATATCATGAAGATATTCTTGAAGATAAGGGATAATAGAATAGTGGATGTGAAGTTTAAGACCTTTGGCTGCGGTGCCGCCATTGCCAGCAGCAGCATGGCCACCGAGCTCATAAAGGGCAAGACTATTGATGAGGCTCTGGAGCTGACCAATAAAGCCGTGGCTGAGGCACTTGATGGTCTGCCGCCCATAAAGATGCACTGTTCGGTACTGGCCGAGCAGGCCATAAAGGCGGCTATTGAGGATTACAGAAGAAGGCAGCAGGAGAAGCAGGTGAATTCATGAATAAGAACCGCGTAGTGGTGGGGATGAGCGGCGGAGTGGACAGCTCTGTAGCCGCTTATCTCCTAAAACAGCAGGGCTATGAGGTTATAGGGGTGACCATGCAGATATGGCCCAGCGATGACCCGGAGATGGTTGAAAGGGAAGGCGGGTGCTGCTCGCTTTCTGCCGTTGAAGACGCACGTCGAGTGGCCAATCAGCTGGGCATCCCCTTTTATGTAATGAACTTCCAGCAGGTGTTTGACCAAGAGGTCATATGCTATTTTGTGGATGAATACTTGAAGGGCCGCACGCCAAATCCCTGTATTATGTGCAACCGACGCATCAAGTTTGAAGAGCTGCTCAGGCGGGCCATGGCTCTTGATGCCTATTACGTTGCCACCGGGCATTACGCGCGCATAGAGTACGACGAGGAGCGGGGCCGTTATCTGCTTAAGAAGTCGGTCACCCAGGCAAAGGATCAGACCTATGCCCTGTACACCATGACCCAGTACCAGCTTGAGCACACCCTAATGCCTGTTGGAAATTATACTAAGGAACAGGTAAGGCAGATAGCGCGGGAGCTGGGCTTAAGGACGGCCAATAAGCCTGACAGCCAGGAGATATGCTTCGTAAAGGACAACGATTACGCCCGCTTTGTGAGGGAGAGGGCTTCAAAGCCCATTCCACCGGGATATTTTGTGGACACCCAGGGAAATATATTGGGCAGGCACAAGGGTATAATACATTATACCATTGGGCAGAGGCGAGGTTTGGGCATAGCCCTGGGTGAGCCCATGTATGTGGTGGCCATACACCCGGAAACCAATACGGTGGTCCTGGGCCGGCACCATGAGGTTTTCTCCAAGGCCATGTTAGTTGAGGATGTAAACCTGATCTCGGTACCCGGCATTGATGAGCCGATCAGGGCTAACGTCAAGATTAGATACACGGCAAAGGAGGCACCGGCCACTCTGTATCCGCAGGAGGATGGTAAACTGAAGGTGGTGTTTGATGAACCCCAGAGGGCCATAACTCCCGGCCAGGCCGCCGTGTTCTATCAGGATGACATAGTGGTCGGAGGAGGAACCATAGCCCAGGCTTTAAAATGAGTGGTGGATCTTGGACATAAAAATAACCAGTAAATTATAAAATAGGCCATCCAGACAGTTGGATGGCCTATTTTATAATTTGTTTTAATAAATTCCTAGGTTCCTCATCTGTGGCGAAGAGAGAGAGGAGTTTTTGGTGGCTTGTCTTACTCAGACTTAAAAGAATCATAGTTATTATATGTATAGCAAATAAACGCCTTAGTCTTAAAAGTTGAGCACTTAGAAGTTTTACAAATAATAGTGAAGAAAAAGAAAACAGGGGATTGTTTTTTCGGATGATAATTATGCAAGATTGAAATTATCTTTTAAATTTCCCTTTTGTGTGCTTAAATTAAAACAGAATTGTAATTAATGCTGCCTAAAAAGTTAAGTCCATATAATTGTGTAAAAAGGGGTTGAGCCACCCCCACCCCTCTGGTTAGAATTAAAAATGTAAAAACCAAAACCTAACTGGAGGGATGAGAAATGGCTCAATACAATATTACCATTGATTCTGAAATTTTGCACTATCTTTTTTTAAAAGGAGCTAAAGATGAAGGTA
>NZ_FOXR01000010.1:0-79533 GCF_900115765.1 Caldicoprobacter faecalis
TTATACCATAAAAGAGAGGATGTTTCTATATTTTTATGCCGAAAAATGTTGATTTTTCAAGGTTCAGAGCTCATTTTTTATGTGCGAAGTCTGAGATAATTTATTATTTCTCCATTTTCCTGTATATTAGCCATTCTACAGCCTATTCCATCAAACCGCTTGTTCCGATGTATCAATTTAATGTATTTCTTTACATTATAGCAGTGCCCTTCTGCAAAAAATTCATCGGCATCAAGAAAAATAATCCAATCCCCTTTTGCTAAAGATAATGCAAAATTTTTAGCCTTTGCAAAATCATTCTGCCACTCATAATGATAAACTTTTGCTCCTAAATTTTGGGCAATTTCAGCGGTTCTATCACTCGAACCGGTATCCACAACAATAACTTCATCTACTATATCCTTATAACTATTAATGCACCGTGCAATGTTTTTTTCCTCGTTTTTGGCAATAACGCATCCCGATATTTTCACACAGCTCACCTCAAATTTAAAAATTAGAAAGATGGTCAGGGGAAAACAATACCCCAACCATCTTTCCAAAAATTTAAAACCTTTTATGGTTGTAACCATTAAATCAACTAATTTAACGCAACAACTGCAACACTGCCTGTGGCTGCATATTTGCCTGAGCCAACATTGCCTGAGCAGCTTGGGACAGGATGTTCATCTTGGTGAACTCCATCATCTCTTTTGCCATGTCAACGTCACGTATACGAGACTCAGCAGCCGTCAGGTTCTCTGCTGCGTTGTCAAGGTTCTTTATAGTATGCTCAAGCCTGTTTTGGGTAGCACCCAACTTGGAACGTTGAGATGAAACTGTGTTAATAGCAGCATCTATTGCCGAAATAGCTGCATCAACAGCACTGGCGCCAACACTAGCAAATGTTGTTACATCAATCGTAGCAGTAGATACTCCCAACGACGAAGCAGTCATAGCACTAATAGTCAGAGTCAACTGTTGCCCTTCATTTGCTCCAATCTGGAAAACTCCACTATAACCACCATCTAGTAAGTTTTTGGTGTTAAACTGGGTACGTTGAGCAATCCCATTAATTTCATCAATTAAAGCCCTAATCTCATCCTGAATAGCTTGTAGATCTTCACTCTGATTCGTACCTACGTTTCCTGCCTGTACAACCAACTCTCTCATGCGCTGGAGAATAGCATGTGTCTCATTCAAAGCACCTTCAGCAGTTTGAATGAGTGAAATAGCGTCCTGTGCATTGCGGCTAGCTTGCTCTAAACCGCGAATCTGGCCTCTCATTTTCTCCGAAATAGCCAGACCTGCCGCGTCATCCCCAGCACGGTTGATCCTTAAACCAGATGAAAGTTTCTCAAGAGACTTTTGAACACCGGTATTGTTGATGCTGAGCTGTCTGTATGCATTGAGAGCCATTATGTTGTGGTTGATCCTCATCTTATCATTCCTCCCTGAATTTTTTTATTTCCGCCGAAGTCCTTTTCAGCGGTTTTTTGTTTAAAGCCCATCCTCTGCCCGGCCGCTGCAAAGGATAAGGCTTTGGTTTTGCTTTCACTCATATATATCGACAACCTTCTGCATAAACTTTAGGGGTGGAACAAAAAATTTTTATCCTCCTGTAGAACTTTTTGACTGCTTATGTAGTAAATTTTTACTATGTTTCCCCACAGTTATTCTTTCAGGTCTTCCCCGCTCTATTCTTTAAGCACCCTGTTCAGCTCTTCAAGCGAAATACCGAAGCTGTCCACCACTGCCTCGCGGTTGGCCTGCCTGACCTCGTCCATGAGTTCCTTCCTCAGAATGGATATATCCTTTGGAGCATTTATCCCTATTCTGACCTGGTCTCCCTGCACGTCTATTATCTTCACCTCTATGTTATCGCCAATCAGAATCGACTGACCCGGCTTGCGGGTTAAAACCAGCATATCTCCACCTCAATCTACTGATTTATGCACCTTTTTTCATTTCTTCGAGTATATAATGCCTAGTTGTGTATTTTTCATCATCAAGTATAACCTGCATGGCGATGTTCTTCTTTGCGTTTATCACAATAGGTCCCTGCAAGTTGGCAGTCATCTTGTACATATCCTGGGGAATGACGACAATTGATAAAAAGCGTATGTCAGTCGGGTCCTCAACCTCGAGTTTATGCAAAACCTCCTCATTTATCGAAGGCGAATAGTCCTTTTTAAACACAAACGGGTCTATGACCACAAAGCATACATCCGGGTTATGCACAGCATGAAGCCACATGAAGGGGTTGTCATCCCCCACCTTGCCCAGCAACACGTACTCCTTTATGTCCTCAAAACCATACAGCCCGTAAGGAAATCTTATGATCTCCTCTTCGGGTATTTCAATATAGCCAAAGTGCCTGGACTCAATGATCAATTCTATACCCTCCTGTCCATGTAATGCCCCGCATATTCTATGGTGATACTTGGATACTGCCTCATGTAAATTTCCACCTTGTGTGGCGTGACTTTATACCTCACCGGATGTACAACGGCGTTAAAATGAACCTTGCCCGGCTGATAGTCAATCCTGATTCCACCGGTTACGTAGAACTTGGGCCTAGGCAACGGCAGCTTCACGGGCTCGGCCTCTGGCACATGGTACGACCTCTCCTCGGCAATGTCAGCCATGGGGTTTCCGCCCAGCTCTATGGCAGCCAGCCGATCGCCGTCCTGGGCGGTTTGGGCTATGTATTCCATAACCCTTTGGTAGCCCTTTTGCGCCTGCGCGCGTGCAATGTCCCAAAAATTTTTATATCCCAGCTCTGCAAAACATTCGTACTGATCAATGTACACCCTTACGGGTTCGGTCTTTATATCAAGCCTAGGGGGCTGCCGCTTCATCTCCAGAAGAGGCTGTGAACTGTCTATCTCCACCTTGGCCGGCTGTGTACGAATCCCTATAAGGGCAGGCTTGGTGGTAATGCGCAGATACAACGACATCCACCCCTAAAACTCACTTTAAACTGCCATACAACTTAAATTACCATACAATATACAGGAATTTTACTACAATTGTTATATTAATCCTCTTGTATAAAACGAAATTCACTGAAACACCAAAATACTTTAAACAGCCACACTATTAAATAAAGCCGCATATATTTTTACACGACTACACAATGCTACCTCAAAAAGTCCATAAGCGTTGGCATGATGATGCGCGCACCTGCAGCCAGCGAAGCCCTATAAACGTTTTCGGCCTCTTTAAGCCGCACTATGACTTCAGCAATATCGACATCCTCGTTCTGCGAAAGCAGGTTTGTAAAGTTTATCTCTTCCTCTTTCAGCCTGGCACGGATGAGCTCAAATCGGTTTACCTTGGCACCCACCATTGAGCGCTGGGACAGTATCTGCGTCATGCGCTGGTCTATCTCGCCTATGTAACCGCCCAAATTGGTGGCATTATCACTTCTCAAATCATTTTTAAACCGCTCCAGCACATCGTAAATCTTGTCTATTTCGGCACCGCCTTCGCCGCCCAGCACATTTACCTCTATGCGGTTGCCGACCCCTATCTCAAAGGCTATTTTGCCGCTGTCACCCTGATACACCAGGCTGCCGTTTTGCTCCACAAACGCCGGCTGATCCGTCCTGTAACCGGCAAATATGTACCGTCCCGCATAGGTGGCATTGCCCACCTGCACCACATGTCCCTGCAGCTGCTCGATCTCATCGGCTATTGCCATCCTGTCCTCGGGGGCAAGGGCTCCATTGCTGGCCTGAACCGCCAGCTCCCTGGCCCTATGAAGTACGTCCCCCAGGTCCTTGAGGGCCGATTCGGTGGCCTCAAGCCACGATATGGCGTTGTCTGCATTGCTCACATACTGCTGGTTGTAGGCAAGGTCCGCCCTCAGCTTGAGCGACTTGGATACGGCCACTGGGTCATCCGACGGCCTCAAAATCCTCTTGCCGGATGAAAGCTGGCTCTGCAGCTTTTCAAGGTTTCGCATATTCTTCGCATAATCCCGCATCATATTGGTAATCAGCATTCCATTGGTTACACGCATCTTTCAAACCACCTTTACACATTTGCTGTTATTGTATTTTATCTCCCCACCACACCCATCCTGTTGATGAGCGTCTCCAGCATCTCGTCAATGGCAGTTAAAATTCTGGCCGAAGCGTTGTAGGCATGCTGGAAGCGCACCATGTTAGCCATCTCCTCATCCAATGATACGCCCGATACCGACTGGCGCCGCTTGTCCATCTCGGCAACCAGCATCTCCTGATTATCGGCCATATGAGCGGCCTGACGGCTGGCCACGCCCAGCGTGGAAATAAGCGCCTTGGTGAAATTGTCCATATTGTTGCACTCGGGCACGTAGGTCTTGTGCCTTAAATCAAGAAGCCTCAATATGTTTTTGTTGTTGCCCTTTGCTTCGGCCGGGTTAAACCCTTTTTGAGGGTCCATCCCGTTAGCTTTATCCTCCTCATCAAAGTAGATGGCCGCTATGTTGTTCCAGTCCTCCCTTATGTCATCCGATATGGTGATGTACTTGGCTATGGGTTGTCGAGCGTTTGCCGGGTCAAAATCGGCACTGCCATCCGAAAAAAAGTATATCCCGGTCTCACCATTCAACGTGTACCCCTGGCTGTGGATTTCGTTAAAGGTAATCATAAGGGTATGAGCAAACAGGTTCCACATGCGCATGTAATACGGTATGCCGTATTCGGCGTTTTGGTTGGGCGCGGGCTGAAACTGCGTATCAGCAGATGAGGTACCCGTCTGGCCACTCGATGCTCCCCGTTCCAGCAGCTCGTCTGGAACCCCCGGCAATGGCTGCTCCTTGCCTCCTATGCCATCCCGCATGTCGATAAAGCCTTTCAAAATGCCGCCGGTGATGTTGACTCTTTCACCGGTATCCTTCCATACCACTTCCACCAGCTCGTCCACATCCACGTGGTTGTTCTTGGGATAGGGCATGCCGTTTACACTGCTGCTCCTTGGTATCGTGGCCAGCTCATAAACCTTTGTATGATTGACCAGCGTCTGCCCAGCAATGTCCACCCTGAACCGGCCGCTGGCATCCTCGTACACCGATACCTGCACTATTTTTGACAAGTTGTCCAATATGAGGTTGCGCTGGTCGCGCAGGTCATTGGCTGGCCGGCCGGTGGATTCAAACTTAAATATCTGCTCGTTGAGGGCCGCAATCTCCCGGGC
Source organism: Caldicoprobacter faecalis (assembly GCF_900115765.1). Taxonomy (NCBI): domain Bacteria; kingdom Bacillati; phylum Bacillota; class Clostridia; order Caldicoprobacterales; family Caldicoprobacteraceae; genus Caldicoprobacter; species Caldicoprobacter faecalis. Next base: position 5,164 of record NZ_FOXR01000010.1, read on the forward strand.
ATAGGAATTTATATCCTCCACATGGGATATTATGGCCTGGTTGGCCTCCCTCTGCAGCTCTTCCAGCTTGGTATAGACGTTCCTTATGTTTTCGGTAAGCGCCAGGGCCTTCTGTTGCACCGTAGCGCGTGTGGTTGGGTCTTCGGGATTCAAGCTCAAGGCCTGAAGGGCGTTGAAAAACTCATTGAGCACCGTATTAATCCCTGACTCGGAAGGCTCATTGAATATGGCCTCGATGTATGCCAGCATATCCCGCTTAACTTCCCACTCGCCCAGAGCCGTCGACTCCTTGCGGTACTGCATGTCCAGGTACGCATCGCGAATCTGGCGCACCTGCTGTATGTCAACGCCGCCCCCCACGGCATATCCGCCGTAGGTGGTAAACAGGCCCAGGCCCATACCGGGCTCTATGGCTTTCTGTATGACCTGCTGGCGAGAATATCCCTTTGTATTGGCATTGGCAATGTTGTGCGCTGTAACTTCGAGATTTGCCTGATTGACGTGCAAACCCTTTCTTGCAATTTCCAGACCGTAAAAAGTAGACCGCATAAAGCTCACTCCCTGTTTTATACCTTTTTATCTATCAGGCTGCGTCTCTGCTGCCTGGTACCTGCCCCACCGGCCCTACTGTATATGCTTCCCACCTGTCCCTGACCGGTGATCAGCCCTATTGAAAAATCGATAAACTCCAGGTTGTTCCTGATGAGCCGCTCGTTTATCTGGTTTACCTGCTTCTGCTCCTCTATTATGCCGTAAAGTTTTTCCTGCAGCTGCTTGAGCCGCTCCTGAATCTGCCCCTCTGCCTGCGATGTAAGGTAGGATATGGTGACCTCCGTGGGCTCAATGCCCCGCTGCCTTGCAAAATCGACTACCCATCCTTCCCGCTTATCCTCCAAATTCCTCAATTCAAAGATGAGACGCTCTTCCATCTCCACAATCTTTTCCAGCTCGCCTATATCAGCATCCACAATAACCTGCGTCTTTTTTTTAGATAAATCCAGCAGTATGCTGTAAAGCTCGCACTCCTTATCCAGTATATCAACAAGTTTTTGCAGGCTGTCCATGACCTCAATCCCTCACACGCAATTTTGCCTTCGCAGCACTTAATGCTTTGAACCCTCCCAAGCAAAGCTCTTTGCAAAAGCTCTGAACTATAAACAAAAACAGCTTAAAAATGACTTAAACGCAACTGCACCTATCTCGGCTATCTGTCCTGTTTCAGCAAATCGTCCACCATCTTGGAGGCTATGCTCCAGCTGTCCACGCGGTACTGCCCGCTTTCGAGCCGTGCCTTTATCTCCTCCACTTTTGCCAATCGAACATCAGGTACCGACTTTGCGGCCTTTAGCGCTTCCTGAAAAATCTGGGCCCCCTTTGACAGCACCACCTCATCGGCTTTGCTGCTTCTGTTCTTAACGCCGCGAATTTGCGGATCCTGGCTGGCATACAAATTCAATATCCGGGAAATGCGCGTTGAATCGATCTTCAAACCCCTTCACCTCTTTAACGCGATTCATATATAATATCGGCATGCGCGGACAAAAAATTTAGGGGTAATCTGCATTCCCCTCTTCAATCACATTTCTCGTCCAATGGATCCATTTAGCCTATCCTTTCTGCCTGTTTATTCCCTGTCCCTCTTTTTGATGATATAATCGGCCAGGTGTATTTTGCTGCTATCGGGCTTTAAATCCGAGACCTTCCTGGCAGATTCGCTAAGCCCTTTCTTCAAGCCCCTTTCAAACACCGCAAGGCACTCCTTGCACATTCTTCCCGTGGTGATGGGCTTGCCGCACCGCTCACAGGTCAGCACCGGCGAGGGCTCCTTAAGCTCCAGCCTCCCCTCGCGCAAAAACTCGAGTATTATCTTTTCCTCTACCCCTGTGGCCTCTGAAACCTCGATTATGGTGGCATCGGGGTGCTCATACAAATAGTCCCTCACCTTTTTGAACATCTCATCCAGCTCCATCACGCAACTGGGACAGTACTTTATGCCGTTGTACTGAAACAGCCTGTTGCACCGCTTGCAATTGCGAATATCCACAGCGCTTCACCCCTCAAACAAAAGCATTTATATGGGAATGTGTGGCTTACCGGCCGGTGGCTAAAGTAAGCACGTACACCCTTTGAGCCCCTGCTTGAAGCAGCACCCTGCTGCACTCGTCAACCGTGCTGCCCGTGGTAAACACGTCGTCCACTAGCAAAACCGCCTTTCCCTGTACTGCATCGGGCTGGCTTACTTCAAAGGCATCCCATAGGTTTTGCATGCGCTGGAACTTGTCCAATCCGGCCTGTGCGGGCGTGTATTTTTTGCGGATAAGGACGCTTTCATTGACCGGCACGTCGATGTTCCTGCTGATCTCCCTGGCCAGCAGAGCCGACTGGTTAAACCCCCTCTGGCGCTGTCTCCTGGGATGAAGCGGCACCGGAACGATGACGTCCACATCCCAACCACAACGCTGATTGAAAGCCTCAGCCATCCACCACCCCAGGGTACGGCTGAGATACGATATGCCGCCATACTTGAACTGATGTATGAGCTGCTTTATCTCGGGGGTATAGTGCAGGACTGAGACAGCCTGTTCAAAATGATAGCGCACATACGCGCAGTCGATACATATGCCCTCCTCCCCGACGGGCCTGCCACACTTATGGCACACCGGCGGGGTAATAAGTGGAAGCGAGCCAGCGCATGTCCGGCACAGGCCTTTGTCGTCTATGTCCCTGGCCCTTTGCCGGCAGAGGATACAGGCTATGTTCTGGGGATACAGTATGTCGAGAATGGCCTCCTTGATGGAAGACAGGTCCATGGGTACCACCTTCTCAAAAGTTAGAGACTGCAAACAGCTTTCTGAAGTGGTGTGTAAGTCCCGAATAGCGCTTTTCCACATAATCGTTTCTGACCATGGCCTCAATAGCTCGCTCACGACCAACTATGATCACCATCTCCCGTGCCCTGGTCACTGCGGTATAAAGCAGATTACGCGTCATAAGCATGGGCGGTCCCCACGCTAGCGGAATGATAACCACAGGAAACTCGCTACCCTGGCTCTTGTGAATGGATATAGCATAGGCAAGCTCTAGCTCGTCCAGCTGCGAAAAATCATATACCACTTCCTTGTCGTCATCGAATATGACGGTCATGCTCTGCTCCTCGTGGTCTATAGCGGCGATGTAGCCGATGTCGCCGTTGAAGACCCCTTCGCCCTCTTCTACCACCATGCCGTGAACCTTTCTCTTCCAAGGGGTACGGTAATTGTTCTTGATCTGCATCACCTTATCGCCTTCCCTGAACAGAATATTGCGGAACAGCTTCTCCTGCTTTTCAGCCGAAGGAGGATTGAGAACCCTTTGCAGCTCATTGTTCAAATTGTTAACCCCAATGGCACCCTTGCGCATTGGCACCAGCACCTGTATGTCCCTGAGGGGATTGTAATCGGCAAAAGCGGGCAGCCGCCGACATATGAGCTCTAGCACGGTGTTCAGTATCTGCTGCGGGGTCTCTCGCCTGCTGAAGAAGAAATCGCCGCCCTTTACGTTGAGATACGGCATATGGCCCTGGTTGATCCTGTGGGCATTGAGGACTATCATGCTCTCCTGGGCCTGCCTGAAAATCTCGGTCAGGCGCACCACCTTGATAATTCCGCTTGAGATTATATCCTTGAGCACGTTGCCCGGTCCCACCGAAGGTAGCTGATCCACATCCCCCACCAGTATCAGCCGTGTGCCGGGCACGATGGCCTTCAAAAGATGGTTCATCAACAGGACATCCACCATCGATACTTCGTCTATTATCACCGCATCGGCCAGTATGGGATCGTCCTCATCCTTCTGGAAATAGGGCCCTTCATCGCTGTAGCTGTACTCTAGCAGCCTGTGTATGGTCCTGGCCTCCCTGCCGGTGGTCTCGGTCATGCGCTTGGCCGCCCTGCCGGTGGGGGCCGCCAGAACCACCGTCATCCCCTGCTGCTCCATCAGCTTTATGATGCAGTTGATGATGGTGGTCTTGCCGGTGCCGGGCCCACCCGTTATAACCGTCACCCCGTTGGATAAAGCCTCGATCACGGCCTCCCGCTGCTTCAGCGCAAGGAGTATACCTTCCTCTTTCTGAAATTTCCTCAGCATTTCCTCTATGTCAAACGCGCCCGGGTTTACGTCCACCATTGACAGCTCTACAAGGCGCCTGCACACACCCACCTCGGCGTAATAAAAAGGCGCGAGGTACACCGCCGTCTGGCCCTCGATGTTCTCTATAAACACCGACTGCTGAACCGCCAGGGATATGATGGCATTTTCCACCAGGCTTTTGTCTACTCCCAGCAGAAGCGAAGCCTGCTCCACCAGAATATCCCTGGGTAGGTAGGTGTGCCCATCGGCTGCCGCCTGTGAAAGCACGTATTTTATCCCTGCCGCAATTCGGTAGGGCGAATCAAAGGCCACGCCCATGTTCTGCGCTATCCTGTCAGCCGTCTTAAATCCTATGCCCGTCACCTCGTCGGCCAGGCGATAGGGATTTTCCTTTATGATGCCAATGGCGTCATTGCCGTACATCTTGTATATCTTTATGGCATAGGTGGTGGTGATGCCGTAGGACTGAAGAAACATCATGACTTCCCTTATTTCCCTATGCTCGGCGTAAGAAGCGGCTATCATTTCGGCTCGGGCAGGGCCAATGCCTTCCACCTCAGTGAGACGCTCGGGACTGAACTCTATGACGTTTAAGACATCCATCCCAAAGCGTTCTATAAGCTTTTTGGCGGTGGATGGCCCTACCCCTTTTATGAGCCCCGATGCCAGGTATTTTTCCATGCCATCCAAAGTGGAAGGCACAACGCTTTTCATAGCGTGAATTTTAAGCTGCTGGCCATAATCGGGGTGCATGGTCCATTCGCCGACGATGTGCACCTTCTCGCCCGCATTGGCATAGGGCAGGCTACCCACCGCCGTCACCAGAGCCCTGCTGCTCTCATCCCGCACTTCTATCACAGTAAAGCCGTTATCCTCGTTACGAAACACCACTTCCTCTATAATGCCCGTGATTTCCACCACTTTTTAAGCCACCCGCTTCCCGTAATTATATATAACCCAGAGCATATCACAAATCACAGCCGCAACTCGCTGGAATTTACTAAATAGCTCAATCCCTGCAAGCTTTAAAGATATTTTACCATATCCTTTCAGGCAATTCACCTCTTTTCTCATTTCGATATTATAGTCTCACATAAACCGCGTGAACGACACAACATTTACCGGTGACTCAACCGCGGCTTACAGCCTCACTACATCACGGACAAGCTTTGCTTCTGTTTTTATTCAGATAAACGATAATAAAGCGCTGCAGTCACCTTTTCTATCCCATGCAAACACTGCAGTTGATTTTTTATTTCATGGCTTTTCACACAGCGCCAACAGTACAGTTTGTTTTAATCTCTCGAGAAGATTATAGCTCCCGCCCCACTGCCTGCGCAATGGGTTTTAATGCCTCCATCAAACGGGCGAACTTCTCGGGCTGGAGGGACTGCGCTCCATCGCTTACAGCATTGGCAGGGTCAGGATGCACCTCTATCATGAGCCCGTCTGCACCCGCTGCCACAAATGCCCTGGCCACAGCATCCACCCATTTCCAATTTCCTGTACCATGGCTGGGATCGGCTATAATCGGAAGGTGCGAAAGTTCCTTTACCACCGGAATGGCGTTAATATCCATGGTATTGCGCGTTGCCGTCTCAAAGGTGCGAATACCTCTCTCGCACAGTATGATGTTCTGGTTGCCGGCATCCGCGATGTACTCGGCAGCCATGAGCCATTCCTCGATGGTGGCCGACAAGCCGCGCTTTAAAAGCACCGGCTTACCTGAAAGGCCGCACTCCTTGAGCAGCCGGAAATTCTGCATGTTGCGCGCCCCGATCTGCAGGATGTCGGCATAGCGGCTGACCAGCTCCACATCCCTGGTATCCATCACCTCGGTAACCACCTTAAGGCCAGTCATCCTAGCAGCCTGATGCAGCAGCTTGAGGCCTTCCTCCTCCATGCCCTGGAAGGAATATGGGGAGGTTCTGGGCTTGTAGGCCCCACCCCTTAGCACGGTGGCACCCGCCTCTTTCACCCTGCGGGCCACCTCATATATCTGCTCCTCGCTCTCAACGGCACAGGGACCGGCCATCACCACCAGCTTTTTCCCGCCGATTTGCACATCGCCCACTTCCACCACCGTATCCTGCTTTTTAAGCTCGCGCCCCACCAGCTTGTATGGCTTCATTATGGGGACTATGCCCTCCACCCCTGGCAGCTGTGAAAGGTTATGCTCCTTCACCAGCCTCTTGTCACCTATGGCGCCAATCACCGTCTTCACTTCGCCGCGGATGGTATGGGTTTTAAATCCCAGCTCCCTCAGCCGCTTTTCAACGTTCTCGATCTCCTGCTGGGTAGCTCCGGGTTTCATGACCACAATCACTTTAAAACCCCCCTTCGGAATTTTGTGATAAACGCGCATCATATGGCTATAAAAAAATCCCCGTCCTGTTTAGGACGGGGAGTATTTCCCGCGGTACCACCTAAATTGGTTATCGCTGCGATAACCCTCTCGTTTAAGGATACTTGTCTTTGCCCCTCAAAAGCCTGTAACAAAGGCAAAGACGCCATATCCCCCTTCCTGGATAACGGCGAAGGCCACCGTCTCAGCCTACGCAGGGAACGCACCTGTTTTAAAAAAACACTTATGGCTGCTCATTGCATCTATAGCGAGAATCGCTCATGTTTGAGCAAGTACCGCCGCATCCGCCCATCCTCGCTTTACAGGCACTTCCCCTTCAGCCTGCAGCTCCCGGGAGAACTTCCATACACCGCTTACCACCGGGCTCGCACCTTATCCCGGCTCTCTGGAGGCTCGCAGTGAATGTACTTTTCCCGTTCATAGCCTTTTATACAATATTTCCATTTTTTTATTGTCAGAAATTATACTATATCACTTTCGCCGGAGTCAATACCCCTTAATGCTCTTTATGTCATGCTTAAACCTTAAACCGTAATTAGCAAATAATTGGACATCAATGCCTTAATGCCCTTTTATATCATACTTAAATCCTTAAAGCCTCTAATATTTAACATCGCACAGAAAAACGTTTTTGGTGGTTACAATATGTTTTTTGTTTCCCATAAATTATTAAAGCAAAAAGTTATACCTTGAATGCCTCTTCAAAAAGTGACCAACTCAAAGGTAAAAACTTTACGATACCGTAAAACCTTCACGGCGCGAAGCCACTTTTTAACGCTCCATTGCTGCTATGGCCCGTGCCAGCTCCTGAATGGACTGCGTCAAACCCTCCAGCTTTCCCTCAATGCGCACAAGCAGATACACCGACAGCACGATGGGAAATCCGACGTTGCCGACAAGGCTGAGCAGCTGTTCCATACCCATTCCTCCTTACCATATTTTATGAACAAGTCAACATAATGGTGTAAAAATAGTTCATAAAGCCATAAAATCTATACAAGCTATACGAGAGCGTAGAGCATGAGACTGTAAATTCAATGAAAAATCCCCTTAAACCGATATTTCAGATATTTCAATAAGATAGAGGAGTGGCATGCACTCCTCTATCTTTCCTCAAACCAGCTGCAGGGGCTGAACCTCTGTATCGATGATGTTTGCCTCTGCTATTTCGACCAGTCCACCCTCTATATCGAAAGGATTTACGCTGATCACCAGGTCCATGAAAGCCTTAACCTCTGCCGGTTGAAGGTCTAAACGCGGGTCATCCAGCGTGATGCGGTAGGTTCTGCCTTGCCCCGTCTTGAAAACCATCTCCAGCGTCTGCGCCACTTCTCTCACCCCCTATCCTGAAATTTAAGTTTACTTATACGTTGACATAATCAAACTGCGCCGTCTTGCGGATTGCTATCACTGGATGGGACTGAAGCGATGCCAGAGCAGCAGCTATGTTGTAGAGGTCCTCATCAGATACATCAGGTTTTATTCTGTTCAAGCTTCGAGTCCTGGTGATCCTCCTGCCATTCTGGTCCTGCCCCATATCCAGCTGAATCTGAAGCCTAGCATCCATAGGCCTTATCTCCAGCGCCATCGTCCTCACCTCCTTTTCTTTATCTACTTCCTAGAATTCAAAACCGGCTTTTGAGAGATACATCGTCCTCGATTTTCTCCAGATGCCTTTTCAAGGATTTCAGAGCCCTGTCCTTCAGCCTGAGCACCGATTTGTAGTGGCTGTTTCTTGCCCGGGCTATGTCCCTGTACTTCAGCCCGTAGAAGAAGTGCAGGAGTATAACCTGCCTCTGTTTGGGTGACAGCTGGCCTATGGCACGGTACAGCCGCCTGACTTCACCGGTCTGCATCACCGTCTCCTCCACTCCGGGCTGGGGGCTCATCAGCAGGTCTCCCAGGGTACACGTATCGCCGTCATGCCCTTCAAATTCCTTATCCAGCGAAATGGCTGGAACTCTTTGCCTTCCGGCATTTATCAAGCCAAAATACACCCTCTTTTTAACGTATACCAGGAACGGTACCCCCTTTGAAGGGTCAAAATCCCTTATACACTGAAGGATTATAAGGCAGGCTTCCTGATACAGGTCCTTCCTGTCAAGCCCAGGTCCACACCGCCGTATGGCAGAACAGATGAGGGGATGCAGCCTGTCAATGACCTGTTGAGCGGCAGCAGCCTCTCCCCGTTTGGCTCTCTCAACCACCCCTTTAAGCAGGTATTCCAAGGCAATACACCCTCCCATTCATCGAGGGCCGGCCCTGCACCAATTTCTTTAGGCTGTACAGCTCATACTACATGATAGCCCAGGTTTGGAAGGCATGAAAAAAGCCGGGGAATAATCTTCCCGGCCTGAATAGAAGCTGCCCGTTTTCTTATCATGTCAAAATATAACTGTATATTTTTTCTAAAACATTATTTGGGGCCGTATATCAATCCGGTCAAACAACCGCACAGATCTTCCGGCCTTATAAACTTTATATAAGGATACTGCCTGGCAAGGCGTTCCATGACCTTTGGCGTATCATCGCAGGAGCCCACATCCACCAGCACGATGTTGACCAGCGAATCCTCGGCGCCGTCCACCGCCGTTTTAAGGATAAACCCCTTTACGATGCCCTCTATGGCATCCTCCTGATTCTGTGCCGTTATGACCACATTGAAGCTCCCTTTTTTATTGCCTAAAGCCGATGATATATCGCGAAGCACCAGTACCACGAAGCATATAAAACCGAATATAGCAAATACCCACAGGACAATGGTAAGGTATGTATCGATGTACATGCATACTCCTCCTCTACGGCGCAGGATAATCCATCCACACATTCCATAGTATGCTGCTGCACCTCAGAAGGTGAAGTATACCGCTTAAATTAAAAAACCCCAATCCCGTTTGAGACTGGGGCATGCGTGCATATTTTTGTATATACTCTAGTATCCAATGTTCCGATGTGCATATACTCTGTATTCTGGAAACAGAGTCCCGCTATTATTTGCCGAAGGCCTGCTCCCTCAACAGCTGGGCCTTATCGGTCTTCTCCCATGGCAAGTCCAAATCCGTGCGCCCAAAATGGCCGTAGGCAGCCGTCTGCTTGTATATGGGCCTTCTCAAATTGAGGTCCCTTATGATGGCACCGGGCCTTAAGTCAAAATTCTTGTGTATGAGCTCCAGTATGAGCTCCTCAGGCACCTTTGCCGTACCAAATGTATCGACACTGATGGATACCGGCCTGGCGACGCCTATGGCATAGGCCACCGCCACTTCACACTTATCCGCTAGCCCGGCTGCAACAATGTTTTTGGCCACATACCGCGCTGCATAGCTGGCCGAACGATCAACTTTAGTGGGGTCCTTGCCCGAGAAGGCACCGCCGCCATGCCGCGCGTACCCGCCATAAGTGTCCACTATGATCTTTCGCCCGGTAAGTCCCGAGTCACCCTGAGGGCCTCCTACCACGAAGCGGCCGGTCGGGTTGACCAGATAACGGGTTTTGTCATCCAGAAGCTCGGAAGGAATAACAGCCTTTATGACCTTTTCAATTACGTCCCTTTCAATGGTGGAGTGGTCGACATCCGGGCTGTGCTGCGTCGAAACGACGACGGTATGTACACGCACCGGCTTGTCCCCCTCATACTCCACGGTAACCTGGGATTTCCCATCGGGCCTTAAATACTCCAGCGTGCCATCCTTGCGCACCTGGGCCAACCTCCTGGTGATCTTATGAGCCAATGAAATGGGCAGAGGCATGAGCTCAGGGGTCTCGTTGCAGGCAAAGCCAAACATCATGCCCTGGTCGCCCGCCCCGATGGCCTCTATATCGTCTTCCATCTCATGCATCTTGGCCTCAAGGGCTTTGTTTACCCCCATCGCGATGTCTGGCGACTGCTCATCTATGGAAGTGATAACTGCACAGGTGTCAGCATCAAATCCGTATTTTGCTCTTGTATATCCTATTTCACGGATAGTATCGCGTACAATGCTGGGAATGTCCACATAACAATCGGTGGTGATCTCTCCCATGACTAATACAAGACCTGTGGTCACAGCGGTTTCACACGCCACTCTGGCATAGGGGTCCTTGGCCAAAATGGCATCCAGCACAGCATCAGAGATCTGATCACATATCTTATCGGGATGCCCCTCAGTGACAGATTCCGACGTAAACAGCCTTCTTCTCATTTGTTCGCCTCCTCAAGCAGTAAAGATACTGGTTAAATATAAATTTGTCCAACAATAGAGTTAAGTATAGCATACCATCAGTGAAAAATCAATACAGGCATAGGACCAAAATGCTCCACTCAAGCCAGAGAGTGAACCCGTTTAAAAGTCGAAAAATATAAAAGAGGGTGGCTGATATTTTTATATCAACCACCCTTTTCCCTGGTGGAGGGGGATGGATTCGAACCACCGAAGGCTGCGCCAACAGATTTACAGTCTGCCCCCTTTGACCACTCGGGCACCCCTCCATGTTGAAAATTATCAATCATACATCCCTATCGCAGTATATAATTATATGATAAAAACCCTATAAAGTCAACCTCTATTTTAAAAATTCGCCCATTGATTAACAGCAATCCCAACGGTTATAATAGGAAATAGCCTTTATATCCAAGGAGTGTGTAACAATGCAAACGGTTCACATAGACGATTTTAAAGGATGCCAGGTCCATTTTGTAGGTATAGGCGGCATCAGCATGAGCGGCTTGGCCGAGATACTGCTTCAGCGGGGATACATCGTCACCGGCTCGGATTTGAAGGAATCACACATCACGCAGAGGCTTAGGGAAAAAGGCGCCAGGGTGTTTATAGGGCACCACCCCTCAAACGTGCAAGGCGCCCGGCTGGTAGTACATACCGCCGCCGTCAAAGCAGACAATCCCGAAATACAGGAAGCCCGCAAAAGAAACATACCTGTGATCGACAGGGCCACGCTGCTGGGCCAGATCATGGAGGCTTACCCCTATTCCATAGGGGTATCGGGCAGCCACGGCAAAACCACCACCACCTCCTTGCTGTCAACCATTTTGCTCCATGCAAACCTGGACCCCACCATACTGGTGGGCGGCGAGCTGGATGCCATAGGCGGCAATGTACGCACGGGCAACAGCCCGTACTTTATAACCGAGGCCTGCGAATACGTCGAAAGCTTCCTACACTTTAGGCCGTACATAGCCATCATCCTAAATATAGACGCAGACCATTTGGATTACTTCAAAGACATAGACCACATATACCAGGCATTCAGCAAGTTCGCACACCTGGTGCCACAAGACGGATACACAGTGGGCTGCGCCGATGACCCGCTGGTAGCAAAGCTGCTTTCCGAGGTCAAATGCAATACCATAAGTTACGGTATCAACGGACCATCAGACTGGAAGGCCTGCGATATACATTACAACAGCCAGGGAACGGCCTCTTTCAAAGCCTACTGCAAAGGGGAATACGTGGGTAATATAAGCCTGTCTGTACCCGGCAAGCATAACGTGTACAACGCCCTGGCGTCAACCGCTGCCGCATATGCCCTGGGCATACCCTTCGAGGTAATACAGGAGGCCCTGAGGACCTACACGGGTACTCACCGCCGTTTGGAATTCAAGGGCAAAATGGGAGATGTCACCATCCTGGATGATTACGCACATCACCCCACCGAAATAAAGGCCACCTTGGAGACAGTGAGAAACTATCCCCACAACAGGATATGGTGCGTGTTTCAGCCCCATACATACACCCGTACCAAAAAGCTGTTTAACGAATTTGTACACGCTTTCAAGCAAGCCGACCAGCTCATAATAACCGATATTTACGCAGCGCGGGAAAAGGATACTGGCGAGGTTCACTCTCGTGACCTGGTGCAGGCCATCTTACAGACCGGCCAGCCATGTACGTACATGCAGACGTTTGAAGAGATAGTAAACTACCTCAAAGAGAATACCAGCCCAGGGGATATAGTAATCACCATGGGCGCCGGAGATGTATACCGCATCGGCGATATGCTGCTCAATGCTACCGTTTAAACAGCCGATTGTCAATTATCCGTTTTCTAATGAATGTTGATCATTGACATATCGTCTCTAGTTGCTCAGCTGAACAGAAAACTTCTTTTTAACAGCATAAAACAAACAAAAAAGAGTGCGGCATGAGCTGTACGAAATTTTCTGGCACTATACTGCCCGAGGTACCCGTGTACAGCACATGCCGCACAAATCATATACCCGCCGTATGCACCGTATGCTTTAAAACAGCCCCACTATGGTGCCATCGGGCTTTATGTCCATGTTCTCGGCAGCGGGGTTCTTTGGCAACCCCGGCATTGTCATCATGGATCCCGTCAGCACCACAATAAATCCCGCACCGGCCGATACCTTGACCTCGCGAACGTTGAGCTTCCAGCCCCTGGGAGCACCTTTCAAGGACGGGTCGTCCGAAAATGACATCTGCGTCTTGGCTATGCACACTGGAAGATTGCCATATCCCAGCTGTTTCAAAGTGTCTATGGCACGTTTGGCTTCCTTGCTGTACACGACGCCATCCGCCCTGTAAACCCGGCAGGCGATGGCCTCGATCTTCTCTTCGATTGACGTTTCAAGGTCATAAAGCGGCCTGAAGTTGTTCTCCTGCTGCATTGCCTCCAGCAACGCCTCGGCAAGTTCAATTCCGCCTTCTCCACCGCGGGTTACCACTTCTGATACCGCCATCTTCACCCCTATCCTTGCACAATGCTCTTTCAAAAGCTGTATCTCGGCGGCAGTATCGGCAGGAAATCTATTCAAAGCCACCACAACGGGTAGGCCAAAAATATTCTTCAAATTGTCTATGTGCTGATCCAAGTTTGCCAGTCCTCTCTCAAGCGCGGCCAAATCCTCTTCATTTAAAGCGGACAAAGGCAGGCCGCCGTGGAACTTGAGCGCGCGAATGGTAGCCACCAGCACCACCACATCGGGCCTTATATGAGCGGTTCTGTAGACTATATCAAAGAACTTCTCGGCGCCTAAGTCGGCTGCAAAACCGCCTTCGGTAACGACGTAGTCGGCCAGCTTCAAAGCCATACGGGTGGCCATAATAGAGTTGTTGCCATGAGCAATATTAGCAAACGGGCCACCGTGTATAAAAGCAGGCTGACCTTCCAGAGTCTGCACTATATTGGGCTTTATGGCATCCTTGAGCAGTATGGCCATGGCGCCCACGGCTTTCAGATCCCTGGCATACACCGGACGTCCATCATAGGTATAAGCCACCAGCATGTCTCCCAGACGCCTTTTTAAGTCCTCCATATCCAATGCCAGGCACAGTATGGCCATAATCTCGGAGGCGGCCGTGATGTCAAAGCCTGACTCCCTTGGAATGCCGTTGGCCTTTCCTCCTAAACCGGTGACTATGCTGCGCAGCTGCCTGTCGTTTATATCCATCACCCGTTTCCAGACAACGCGCGTGGGGTCGATGTTAAGCTCATTGCCCTTGACGATGTGGTTGTCAATCATGGCGGCCAGCAAGTTATGCGCCGCCCCCACCGCGTATATATCGCCGGTAAAGTGGAGGTTTATATCCTCCATGGGCAGCACCTGAGAATAACCCCCGCCGGTTGCCCCGCCTTTTATGCCAAACACCGGACCCAGGGACGGCTCCCTCAAGCACAGCGCCACCTTCTTATCCAGCCTGCCCAGTGCCTGGGTGATCCCCACCGCGGTTGTGGTCTTCCCCTCGCCGGCAAGAGTGGGGGTAATAGCGGTTACATATATGAGCCTGCCATTTGGCCTGTCTTTAATCCTGTCCCATACCGCCAAGTTCACCTTAGCCTTATATTTGCCATACAGCTCCAGGTCATCTTCACTGAGCCCAATCTGTGATGCCACATCGACGATGGGCCTGAGCTTTGCCTGCTGTGCAATCTCGATATCGCTGAGCATTATGTACGCATTTCCCCTTTCTGTTTAAGTTTGCCATTTAAGATTTCGCATTGCTGTCATTATTTCAAATTATTACTTGCATGGACAAAAACTGTTTTAACTCTTTATCTGGTGGTTAATTAAATATATAGAGATAATACCACATCACAGCGCACAATAAAAGGGGGATGATGGTTGAACAAAAACATCAACTACGACCGGCTGATTGAACAGGTAGGAAAATGCTGCCTCACCGAGGACTTTTGCGGTACATGTCAAAAAGAGGCGTGCCTTATAGGCTATTGCAAGCACGTATTGCTGAAGGCCTTTAAGCAACACAACGAGTTCATAGAGGGCGGCATGGACAACATACCCTCCTTCGACACCAAGCTGTATGATGAAGAAGAGCTAATAAATGCCATAGCCTTTATACTTAACGAATGCAAAAACTGTCAGCTATATCACGATGACGAATGCGTCATAAACATAATAAGAAGCTGTATGGAAATAGCGCTTTTGGGAGACTACTTAGAATATAAGGGCAGCACCTTTCTGTACTTTGCCGATTTGAACAATAAAAATAAGGAAATTGCACAAAGGATATTTGACGCTTTCAGCAATATAAAAAACAACAAGTGATGGGAGGCGATAATATGCAGGATTTAAAGCTTGTAACTGAAAACATACTCGGCGAAACCAAAGGTACAGAGCTTGAAAGGGTGGTCAAACAAAACTTCAACGGCGAAACCAGCGAAGTGGGCATGTACCTGGCCATGGCAAGGCTGGCCCAAAGGCAGGGTTATCCTGAGATAGCAGAGGTACTCAAAACCATTGCCTGGGAGGAAGCCGAGCATGCCGCAGTATTTGCAGAGCTCAACGGCATGTTGCAGGAAGACATATTCGAAAACATCAAAAGAATGTTAGAAGGTGAAGTATTTGCCAATCAAGGAAAGAAAGAGGCAGCAGACAAGGCACAAGAGCTGGGTATCGCTTCGGCCCGGGACTATTTCAACCTTTCGGCAAAAGATGAAGCAAGGCACGCGAGAATGCTGCAGGGCATACTAAAACGCTATAACAAGATATAGCCTTTTATTTCAAGGTATATTAAGTTCTGGCCAGCACAAAATAATACATGGAGGAGGGAACAATCATGAAAAAGGCTCTAGCCTTCGTGCTTGCAACAGCCTGCTTCATGATACCCACCCAGGCACTGGCAGAGACAGACTTAAACCAGCACAGAGTCATAACAGACTACGTCAACAGGATATGCAGTATTACCCATTGAAAGCCAGATGATGTACACCTGCTGGCCAGAGTGATAAATGGCGAAGCAAGAGGAGAGCCCTATACAGGTAAGGTAGCAGTAGCCGCCGTAATAATGAACCGGTTGAAATCTCCCCTTTTCCCCAATACCTTAAAAGAGGTTATAATGCAGCCTTACGCCTTCACGTGCGTTCAGGGCGGACAGATTTATCTCACCCCCGATGTAGAATGCTATCGAGCCGCCCTGGATGCCGTAATGGGGTATGACCCAACCGGAGGATGCCTGTTTTATTATAACCCCAGGACGGCCACATCCAGGTGGATGAAAGAGCGCAAAGCTGCAAGCAGAATAGTGATAGGCAACCATGTATTCATGAAATGACCGGGTACTACCCGGTCATTTCATGTTTAATACCAGTTCACTTAAAAACACAAAAGCCATCCCCTCCCACGGAGATGGCTTTCATATGCCACTGACTTTCATGTACCTGTGCAGATGTTATATCCACCACAATCTATATCGTCCGTCAAATGCCCAACACAGCATTTGCCACAAAACTCAGGTCAAAGACACCAGCTGGCTTAACAGCTCCATAAAGAATATGGGGAATAATGCCGCCAACACCAGTATGATCGAAACTATGATTCCGGTAATCCCTCTTCCGACCTCGCTCCTGAACAGCCTGTACATGGGCCTCCCCCCTCTTATTTGGTTTGCTTATATTATACCCTAGATATATTTCAAAAGTTTTACGCAACTTTTATAAAACCTTTAATAACCATCTAACAAAGTATTAAATACCACATCACAGCATCAAAGTCTTCCATATAATAGCGGGGACGCCCATACCGACTATTAAGATTCTCACATGCTCTTTATAACTACAGGCCTTTTGAAAATATTTACGATATTACTTTTATTTTTTCAATCTTTCTCAGTGTATGCCTCCCGGTCATACAACAACTACCCTATTCAGTTGGCGATCTTTTTATAGCTATTTGAATCAGGAGCTGAGCTTTTTAATTGTTCGAAGCTTTCTGACAAACACCCCAACGCCGCCATTTATGCCAATGTCCATCAGCTGACGCCGTTTTTTGCCGATGGTTGCACTCCATCGCTATACCTTGACACGACCTCTTAGCTCCGAGACGCGGTGCCCAGCTTTGCCTCGAGATAATCTATAAACTGGCGAGCCGTGCGGCCTGAGCGGCCGTTATACCTTTTCTCCCAGCGCAAGGCCTCTTCCCTCAAAGCATCGGCGTCCATCGAGATCCCGCGTCTGGCCGCAAGGCGTTCCACCATCTCCAGGTAGGTCCTCTGGTTGGGCGCGGTGAAGGTCAGGGTTATGCCAAACCGATCCGACAGCGACAGCTTCTCCTGCATCGAGTCGATGGGCGAGATTTCATCCTCCTGGCCTGAATACGCGCCGCTCCTATCGCGATGGAACTCCCTTACCAGGTGCCTGCGGTTGGACGTAGCGTACACCACCACGTTGGCAGGTCTGGCCTTAAGCCCTCCTTCTAGCAGCGCTTTTATATGCTTGTATTCCACTTCGCCTTCTTCAAAAGACAGGTCGTCCACAAACAGTATGAACTTCTGCCTGCGCCCTTCCAGCTGTTCCAGTATCTGATAATAATCCCTCAGGCAGTCCTTGGGCACCTCCACAATTCTCAAGCCCTGCCCGGCATACCGGTGCACCAGCGCTTTGACCAGTGACGATTTGCCGGTGCCCTTATCGCCATAAAGCAGTACGTTGTTGGCCCTGTACCCTTTGAGCAGCTGCTCGGTGTTCTCGATCAATTTTGCCTTTTGCTCCTCATAGCCCACCAGCTGGTCCAGCGTCACAGGATCCACGCCGGCAATTCCTTTAAGGCGTCCATGGCCATCCACACGCTCCCACCTGAAACCCTTGAATATGCCAAACATGCCAGACCCGTTGCGGTAGAAGTGATGTGCCAGCTCCCGCACCCCCCAGTTTACCACCTGGTGATACGGTACCGGCTGGTTTATTCCACCACAGGCGAATATATTTAGCCATCCGTCGATGCCAGTCTTGTGCCTGGCCAGGGTTAAAAGCTCATTCCAGTCCACCATGGCTATTTGCCTTAAGTGCCCCAACTCAAATTCCATGGCAGCCTTCAGCCATCCCGGAATCCCTTCAAAGCCTGCGTGTTCGGCAAAGCGGCTAAAAACGGTCTCGTGGCTCAGCATATTGTAGCCCCAGTAGGCCTTCCACAGCATATCCCCTGCAACGCCTCCCTCGTCCTGTGCAGCGTTCTTCTGGTTACCACCATTACGTATCTCCTCAAGGCAACCTACATCCTTGGCTTTACTCCCATCCTCCATCTCCTCACGGCAGCCCATATCGTTTGCCTGTGACTCCTGTGTACTTCCATGGTGCGGCCAAACGCCATCATTGCAGGGCAATGCTCCGTTTTCCCCGGATAAAAAGCTGCTTTCCGAAAGTTCACCGCCATATAATGAAGTGCCATCACCGTATTGAAGGATGCCGATTTCCACCAGAGCGTTTATCATACAGTGTACAAAACGGTTGTAGTCATCCCACAGCCGTCCGGCACAAACGCCGTCGCTTACAAGGCCGGCCACAAAATCCTCGAATGCCTGAACAGCCGGCTCATGCCGCAGCTGCCTGTACAAAACCAGGCCCTTCAAGGCCCTGTCGACCCTCCTTGCCTGTTCCTCAATGCGACTCATTGCAACATTTTCAACGCGCATCTCCAGTTCCCCCCATAACCCTGTGTCTTATTCGTTCAACCTCATGGTATACCCTCTCCAAGTCTATAGTGGTCAGCTGCCGCTTCCTCATCAATACCTTTCCGTTTACAATAACGGTATCAACGTCAGCGTCGCGCCCGCTGTACACCAGATGGGTGACCGGGTCAGCAGCAGGATGATAATGCGGGGCATCACACCTGACCAGTATTATATCGGCCTTCTTTCCCGGCTCCAGGGAACCTATCTCATGGCTCCACCCTATAGCCTTTGCACCGCAAACAGTGGCCATTTTAAGGGCCTGTTTTGCCGGAATAACGGTTGGGTCCTCATTTATGCCTTTGCCCAGCAAAGCGGCAAAGGTCATCTCCCTCATAACGCTCAGGCTGTTATTGCTGGCTGCGCTGTCGGTCCCCAGCCCCACGTTTATCCCCTTTTCAAGGAGCCGGGATACCTGCGCGATGCCGCTGCCCAGCTTTAAATTGCTAACAGGGCAGTGCGCCACCTGTACGTCGTGTTCCTTAAGTATGTCCATATCGCGCTGCGTAAGGTGCACGCAGTGAGCGGCCAAAACCGGCAGATTAAAAAAGCCTATACTCTCCAGGTATTCAACAGGGGTTTTTCCATGTTTCTTCAATGCCTCTTCGACTTCGGTGCGCGTCTCGGCCAAATGGATGTGGAGGCCCACCCCCAGTTGCCCTGCCAGATCCATGCAGCGCTTCAGGTAGTCACCGTCACAGGTATAGATGGCATGTGGCCCCACCATAACCCTTATACGCCCTCCTGCCCGGCCGTGCCATTCCTCCCACAGCCGGCGGTTTTCCGCAAGGCGCTGCTCCGACCTGGCATCCGGCCCCTGCAATCCTCTTGCCAGAACAGCTCGAATCCCTGAATGCTCCACCGCTTTTGCGGTTTGATCCATGAACATGTACATATCGGCAAAAGCGGTGACCCCGCTCATGGCCATTTCTGCAATGGACAGCATGGACAACCAGTAAGCGTCCTGTGGCTGCAACCTATCCTCAAGAGGCCATATCTTTTGCGCCAGCCAATCCATGAGCGGAATATCGTTGGCATAGCCCCGGAACAGCGACATAGCCGAATGGGTATGGGTATTGACAAACCCAGGTAAGGCCAGCATGCCACAGCCGTCAAGTATCTCATCGGGCACAAAACCCGCAGGCAGACGTTCTTCATCCCCTACGTATGCAATTGTATCGCCTTCTACGGCAATGCAGCCGTCAGGATATCGATTGTCTTGATCATCCATGGTAATTACATAAACGTTTCTTATGAGAGCCTTCATAACATACCGGCGCAGCACATCCTATCTCTACACAGGATATCACAAATGCGCCCATTGCCTCCTTCCGTGCATTTATATGCTTATCTTGAACCGCCTCAGTTTTCACCTCTGGCTTCACACGCCAAACTCATTTTATCCTTCAAAAACGCTTGTCCCGGCACAGCATTTCCATGTAAACTCAATAAGACATAAGATAGCGTTCCTGCTCTGGGGTCAGGGAATCGATGTTGATGCCCATGGCCTGGAGTTTCATCCGTGCCACCCTGTAATCGATAAACCGTGGAACGCTGTATACTTTTGGTTCGAGCTTGTCCCCGTTCTCAATCAGATACTGCACCGAAAGGGCCTGCAGCGCAAAGCTCATATCCATGATTTCGGCAGGGTGCCCGTCACCCGAGGCCAGGTTCACCAGCCTTCCCTGGGCCAGGAGATTCAGCACCCTTCCATCCTTCATCACGTAGCCCTCAACATTATGGCGCATCATGCGCTTTTCCACCGCCAGGGCCTCCAGATCAGGTTTGCATATTTCAACGTCAAAGTGCCCCGCATTGGCTAGCAGTACCCCATCCTTCATCCTTTCAAAGTGCTCTCGCCTTATGACCTTGGTGCAACCGGTGGTGGTTATGAATACATCGCCAATCTCGGCAGCCTCAAGCATGGTCATCACCCTGAAGCCATCCATGGCAGCCTCCAAGGCTTTTATCGGGTCCACCTCGGTTATGATCACGTTTGCACCAAGGCCCCTGGCCTTCATGGCCACCCCTTTTCCGCACCAGCCATACCCTGCCACCACCACGTTCTTGCCCGCGATGATGAGGTTTGTGGTGCGCATGATACCATCCCATACCGACTGTCCCGTGCCATACCGGTTGTCGAAGAGGTGTTTACAGTAGGCATCATTTACGGCGATCATGGGAAACTTAAGCTTGCCTTCCCGTTCCCTGGCCCGCAGCCTGAGGACGCCGGTGGTGGTCTCCTCGCAGCCGCCTATTATCCTGTCACACAGTTCCTGGCGCGAAGAATGCAGCATAGCCACCAGGTCTCCCCCATCATCGATGATGATGTCGGGCCTTATATCCAGCGTCCTGCTCAAATGCTCTTTATACTCCTCTTCGGTGGCGCCGTGCCATGCATGAACTGTAAGCCCGGCTTTTACCAGCGCCGCCGCCACGGCATCCTGCGTAGATAAAGGGTTGCTGCCGGTGACAGCAACTTCAGCACCTCCGGCTGCCAAAACGAGGCACAGATAAGCCGTTTTGGCCTCTAGATGTACCGACACCGCAATCTTCTTACCCTTAAAAGGTTTTGTCGCCTCAAATTCCTTCTCCAGTTGGTTGAGCAATGGCATGTAGCGCCTGACCCAGTCGATTCGTCTCTGGCCTTCATCTGCCAGAGTTATGTCTCTGATAGTGCTGTTCATAGAAAAATGCCTCCCCGTATTGATTTCGCAAAGTACAGCATAACCATATTTTAGCACATTGTCACAAAAATGTATCGTTAAATTCTAAACGTATGACAATCCTTACCCCTTTTCTCGGTTTTAGTAGTATGCTATAATTAATATAGCATCCCGTTTGCCGCTGTATCATATCCAGAAAGCGTATTTGCATATCTATTATACCGTATTCCTCAGCGTTTTACTTCAACGGGAGTAAAAACGTATAAGGAGGAATGGGTAGTATGGGGGCCCAGTATGTCAAGGAGTTTAATGCGGATCTGGGAGAGCTTTCATTACTTGCAGGCGGCAAACACTGGAAAAGATTCCATGCCAGCAAGATAATCAAGTTTCAACGCACCACCGGCATAAAGAAAATACTATTCTTCTCCAAGCCCGTTGAAAGGATAGAAGTTCACGTTCAGGGCGAAGATGCACCATATATCATCGAAAAGGGCATTATAAAGGACGATTTCCAGTGGATCGTCGATGTGCTCAAGAGATTCGCAGAAAAGAACAAGGTACCATTTAACGAGTAAAGTCCAGGCAAAATACCTGGACTTTTTATTTTACAAGCATCGCATTCAAAGGATTGTAATAACCGAAGATTCCAAACTTTTGTGTATAAATGATTAAAGGAGTTTCCTCCTGAGTTTTTTACTTTGCACATTAAGCTGAATAATTAGAAGAGGATCTATTATCCATGTGCAGTTGGAATTCGAGGGACCTGTACAGCAACCCTACAATCACCATTGAGATTATAAGCTCTGGAAGCAGGTAAGAGCCGTTGTAGAGTATGGAGTATACCCATGGGCTTTGTCCCTCAGGAGCGTAACTTGCAAAGACCGTTACACCCGATATCACATGGCATATGAAGCGCCCCAGTATACCCAAGAATACCCCGGCCATAACCCCAGCCATGCCCTTTTGCCTGAACAAACCAGCCAAACCGAGGCAGCCAAACGCTATGATATAATCGAACAATATCGATATTATATGATAGCTGTATTTTTCGCCCAGAATAAACTGAAGCAAGCCATATGCCATCCCGGCAAGTATGCCCCCTCGGGCACCCCATCTTACCGCAAAAAAGAGTATTGGAACCATGGATCCTGCCGTAACCGACCCACCTTGCGGTAATTCATAAACCTTTACATAGCTAAGCACCTGCGCCAGAGCTATCATAACTCCGGCTTCCACCAGCATCCTGGTGTTCGTCCTCTTCATACTATCCTCTCCTCCCTTTTTCCGGGGAGAAAAAAGACTACATGCCAAACAATAGGGCACGTAGTCCCCTTCCACAATTCGTTCCCTACGCTGGCATTACCCAGATCAGGTTCATCGGGTCGGAGTCATACAACTCCCTCTCAGCCGAATTGCTTCAGCTCCCCGTTTGATATTTAATTTTTATTATGGTAATATAATAACATTTATACATGTAATTGTCCAGGCCTAGCACCCAACATTTTAACCCCGATAACCTCAATAAATCCATTAAAAATCAAATGAAAGTCCATTTCCCCATCTTACAACAAGATTGTGGCAAAATTTCATACAAAAGCGCATTTGTTTTTCTATGGCTCCACATATATTGCTACAGCAGTTTCATCTATTACATGCGGGTTTACCTGCTGACCGTTTACCAGGATTTTCTCGATACCTTCTCCTCCTTCAAATACTACTCTGAATCCCTTTTGCCCTTCAGGGTATTCATAATACAACTTCTCCATCTCTATTTTCACTGTATCCATATCCTTCCGATACTTTATTCTATATAAATTGTACTTTCCATTCTTATAATTTTCCGTAATCATATCATCTTCATAATAAACATATTCCGCCTGCGCAACTCCCGGGAAAACATGGAATTTTACTTTTATGC
Organism: Caldicoprobacter faecalis; assembly: GCF_900115765.1. NCBI lineage: Bacteria > Bacillati > Bacillota > Clostridia > Caldicoprobacterales > Caldicoprobacteraceae > Caldicoprobacter > Caldicoprobacter faecalis. Next base: position 28,162 of record NZ_FOXR01000010.1, read on the forward strand.
CATCGGCAGTGCAGCTTACCGGTTCAGCCATGGGTATTATTGCTCCCGCTTTAACAAAAAGCGGCATTTTATCCAATGGCGCTTCAACGAGATAGTATTTGCCACCTTCATATTCTTTTCCCGTCCACCAGTCTATCCAGTTACCTTCTGGCAAATATACTGCCCTTATCGTTTTGCCGGGTTCATATATGGGAGCTCCAAGTATGCTATCTCCCAGCATAAACTCGTCAAACATGAAATAAGTTTTCTCATCACCCGGATATTCCAAAACAAGAGGTCTCAGTACGGGCATGCCGTTTTTGTGTGATTCATAAAACAAATTGTAGATATACGGCAACAGCTTATAGCGCAACTTTATAAATTGCGTAGCGATTTTTTGTGCTCGTTCTCCAAACGCCCATGGCTCCTGTTCCCTCTTTCCCAGCGCATTGTGATTCCTACAAAACGGATAGAATACGCCTACCTGAATCCATCTTATAAAAAGTTCTTCACTACAATCATCTTCAAAACCTCCTATATCGGCTCCGCAGAACGGCTCTCCCGAAAGCCCCATGTTTAAAAGCATTGGAATGGAAAGCTTGACGTGATCCCAGTGACTCCTGTTGTCCCCTGTCCACACAGCCGCGTATCTCTGTATACCCGAAAAAGCCGCCCTTGTCAATATAAAAGGCCGTTGATTGGGTCTAAACCTCAACATCGCATCCTTAGTCGCCATAGCCATATTCAGCGCATAAACATTGTGAAACTGTGCGTGTGTGATTGGCTGGCCATCGTTTAAGTGTATCATATCCTCGGGCATAGTTTTAGAAGGTGTATCCATAACCGCTGGCTCATTCATGTCATTCCATATTCCGTCTATTCCCATTTCAATAAATTCTCTGTGTTTCTCTGCCCACCATTTCCTCACATCGCTCCTCGAAAAGTCAGGAAAGCATGAAGGCCCTGGCCAAACCCTACCCACAAAAGGCAAACCATTACTGTCTGTAACAAAATAGCGGTTTTCAAGGCCTTCTTTGAACACACTATAATTTCCGTCTACCTTAACACCTGGGTCTATAATAGTTACCATTTTAAATCCCATCTCTTTAAGCCGTTTTAACATTGCTTTTACATCAGGGAACCTTTCTTTGTCAAAAGTAAATACTCTGTACCCATCCATGTAATGTATATCCAAATATATTGCATCGCAGGGAATGCCCTTCTCCCTAAAAGTCTTAGCCAGCTGTTCAACCTCACTCTGAGGATAATAGCTGTACTTGCTTTGGTGATATCCCAAAGCCCATATAGGTGGCAGGTCTATTCGACCTGTAATATCGGTATATCCCTTTATTATATCTTTCATGGTTTGGCCATAAATAAAGAAGAAACTCAACGGTCCCTTTTCAGCCCCAAATTCGACTTTACTGCTATCGCTTTTCCCCATATCAAAGTAGGTCCTAAACGTATTGTCAAAATATATACCGTAACATCCATATCGATTGAATCCGATGAAAAAGGGAAAACTGGCATATAGTGGATCAGTGCTCTCGGTATGGGGTTCATAGCAATCGGTATTCCACATTGTGTATTTTGCGCCCCTCTTGTTCAAGAACCCCGTCTTTTCTCCTAAACCATAAAAACACTCATCTTCCCTTATCTTTATAGCACATGACCGCTTGCTTTCTTCCAAGGTCAATTCTATATCATCAAGTTTTAGCCCATACCTACCTTCTATTTCCATATTGCAGTTGTCTTTATGCACTTTTAAACGCAATAAACCAGTGGAAATGCACATACAGTCGTCCTTTTCGCTTACGTCAAATGCAATATCTTTATTTTTTATGACCACTGCCTGGCTGTATGGATCCTTAGAACCAAATGCAACGTCAATGTTTATTATTCCCTCGTCAAATATTTCGATGTACACATTAACGTTTTTAGTTTCCAGTGCTACCATGTTTCCTGTTACTCTATATGTTTCAATCTTGTCCAGCATTTGCTTCATTCCCCTCCCGAAAAATTTTATGGTATATTGCTATTGACCTACAATGAGGCGCTACATGATTACTTTTATATGCATATAAAAAATTTTCCTCCATGGTTTCCATAGTCTTGCAGAATATATCAACTCTTTTTGTTATAAGGTATTGTTGACTGTCCGACAATTAATTCACCATCGAATATTTTGTGTTTTTCTATTTTTTTATTGTTGTTAAGTTTCTCAAAAAGAATTCGTATAGATTCTCGAGCGATTTCTTCTACAGGTTGACGTATTGTGGTTATAGAAGGATTATAATAGTGGGCAATGTCGATACCATCATATCCAGCCACAGAATAATCTTCTGGCACTTTTCCCCCCGAATCAAATATCGCTTTACAGGCGCCAACGGCTATAGTATCAGATATAGCAAATATTGCAGAAAAATTGACATTCGATTGAAGTAACTCTTTGGCGACCTCATAGCCATACCTCATCGAAAAAAAGTCCCTATCTTCAACGTCTTTATATCTAACCAACGCTGGATCAAAAGGAATATTATTATCTTGTAGCGCCTTTTTGTACCCATAGAGTCTCGTTTTCCCAATATTTTGTGAACTTTCAGGAACAGATATGATGGCTATCCTTCTATGCCCCAATTTACACAGATAATCAACTATCTTATAGCTCTCCTTAAAATCATCAACCATTACGTAGGAATACTTATCCGATTCCACTTCTTCAGAAAAGCCACCAGTGCTTAACACAAATGGTACATTTAAATATTTCAATTTATCAACAGAATGGGAAAAATACCCTCCCAAGAAGATAATTCCTTTCAGTTTCTTCTCTTTTTCTAATGAAATTGCTACGTCAATTTCGTTTTCATCTTCCTCCACAGGATGTAACAAAAAGTCATACTTATTCTTTTCAATTTCAGCTTCGAAAACTTTTAACATTTTATTAAAAAACTGATTGGTAATTCCCTTTATAAGCACGGCTATTGTATTCGATTCAATGCGCTTTAAATTTCTTGCACTGTTATTAGGTATATAATTATACTCCTTTATCACCTGCATAATACGTTCTTTTGTCTTTTCATTAATATCTGGATGATTATTGATAGCTCTGGAAACAGTTGTTACGCTAACACCACATTTTCTCGCTATATCTTTAATCGTCAATAACGGCATCTCTATATATCATTCTCCTCCTTATTTGTCACTTTATTGCAAGTTATTATCTATCAATTATAGTATAATCACCCTTTTACCGCACCCGCAATAACTCCCTCTATAATATACCTCTGACATGCTAAATAAAATACGATAATAGGAATAATAGCCAAAACCAACATTGCCATCATCGCTCCCATATCAATTCCACCATATCCAGTTTTCAAGTACTGAATTGCTATGGGTATAGTTTTATACTCTGCTCCTATGACAAGATAAGGGAGCAAATAATCGTTCCATATCCACATTGCATTTAAAATCGCTACAGTAATCGCAATAGGTTTAAGAACCGGAAAAACCACCCAGAAGAAAGTTTTCACAGGGTTACACCCGTCGATCATTGCCGCCTCTTCAAGCTCAACAGGAATTGATTTCACAAAACCACTAAACAAAAACACCGATTGACCGGCTCCAAATCCTAAATAAATAACAGCTATACCCACTGGATTATCAAGATTTAACATATTTGCTATTTTTGTCATAGTGTACATCACCATCTGAAAAGGCACTATCATCGAAAATACAAAAGCATAATACAGAAAGTTATTTACCCTATTTCTTACCCTTGTTATAAACCAACCTGTCATAGAGGTACAGATTACAATGACACCAACAGATAACACGGTAATGAAGAATGACCAAAACGCTGCCTTAAAAAAGCCTGTTTTGGCAAGCCCAATAGTATAATTCTTTAATCCGTAAAAGGTTTCTGCATTTGGCAATGCAAATGGCTGATCGCTTATATACAGCCTTCCTTTAAACGAGTTTATAAAGACGATTAGAATCGGGATCAAATATAATACAGATAATATAAACAGCAATATGAATAACAGGGCGTTGCCTTTATTATCCTTCATACATTATCAACTTCCTTTCTGCGGGTTAATTTTAGCTGCAAGAATGCTATTACAGCTACTATGATAAAAAATACAACTGCCTTTGCTTGGCCTACACCTTCACCATTTAAAGTGTTGTAAAATGTATTGTATATATCTAAGGCAAGCATAGCCGTTTTTCTAGAAGGTGCACCCGCTGTTAAAGCCAAGTTAGAATCAAAATTCTTGAAAGAATTCGCCATAGTCAAAAACAGACATATAGTAATGGACGGCATAATAATCGGAAGTTTGATCCTTGTCAAAATCTGAAATGGGCTTGCACCGTCAATCTTGGCGGCTTCTATTAAAGTATTAGGTATACTTTGGATTGCCGCTATATAAATTACCATCATATAGCCAATCATTTGCCAATTCATCAATATAACCAATCCCCAAAATCCATATTCAGGTTTATATGTCAAGGTAACGCCAAATTTATACAACACTCCATTTATGATCAGTTGCCATATATAACCTAATACAATACCCCCGATCAAATTGGGCATAAAAAAGATTGCTCTAAAAACATTGGTCCCTCTTATTTTTCTAGTCAACAACAAAGCAAGGCACATTGCAAAGAAATTAACTGTAATAACTGTTACAATTGCAATTTTTACCGTAAACCGCAGGGCATTAAGAAAGTCCTTATTTGAAAAAGCCTCTATATAATTACTAATGCCTACCCATTTTGCGTCAATGATGGAGGTAAAATCAGTAAACGATAATACGATTCCCAATATAAAAGGTATAACAAACGATAACAAGAACGCGAGCAAAGTTGGAAAGACGAATACAAAAAAATATCTTGACATATGCCTATTATGCATATACATCTCTCCCGCTTAAGAATTAGCTAAAAATGGTGAGTCAAATATATTGCTTGACTCACCATTTTTATTTTTCATTCTCCCTTAGCTTTTTCGACCTTCCAAGACTCGATTACGGTTTTTGTAACCTCATCCCACGATTTATTTCCTTGAACATACTCTAGCAATGCATCGGCAAAAGTATTTTTGAAATTCTGGCTTGGGAATACAGCAAACACCCATGGAACACTACTTACTCCATCCTTTTCCATCCAATTTAAAACTTCTCTTGCTAACGGATCCTTGGGCTTTTCATCTTCCTCAAATGTATTAAATGGTGCTATAAATCCTAATTCGTTGACCACATAATCCTTACCCTTTTCACTGCTAAACAACCACTCAATAAACTCAATGGAAGCTTTTTGCTTGGCCTCAGAAACTTTGCTATTGATGGCAAGATAATTCTCCGTACCTATGCACAATCCCTGGGATTCTTCTCCTTCAACATCAATATAAATTGGCAGAAATTTGATGTCTTTCTCATCAACTACATTGCCCTCCACACCTTTAATCTGTGCCCATGCCCAGTTACCATTTTGAACCATAGCTACCTTCCCAAGAGCAAACTCAGCCATGGAATCATTTACAGTCTTCGTACCTAACATAGCCTTTTCAGTACACGAATTATTTATATACAAATCAAAAATTTTCTTGTAGTTTTCACTATATTTAAAAGCAATCTCATTTGATGCCAAGCCTGCCAAAATTGGATTATCATAATTTTGCTTATCTTTAAATTCATAATAGAAAGGTATATTGGCGAGATGAGTCTCCCATCTCCAGGCTTCTCCAGGTGCTAAAGATGTAGAAGCAAACACCCCTTCAATTCCCAACTCATCCTTATGAGCTTGCATATCTTCTACTAGAGCCTTTAGTTTTTCAAAATTATTTATCTCATCCATTGACTTAAAGTCAGTAGCTCGATTCGATAAAGCAAAATATTTTTCCATAATAGCATTGTTGTATATTATTCCGTATCCTTCAACTACGTATGGTATACCGTATACACCGCCATTGGATGTTATTGCAAGGTTTGGATCGCTCAAAAAGCTATATAGCTTTGTATCCTTCAGATCAAGGCAATATTCTTTCCATGTTTGATAACCAATTGGCCCATTTATTTGGAATATGGTAGGAGGTTCTGATTTGGCTATCTCAGATTTCAGCGTTTGCTCATATGTACCACTCGCTGCCGTCACAACTTTGACCTTAATACCCGTTTCAGCCTCATAGTCAGCCGCAATCTTGTTATAGACATCTGCTATTTCTGGCTTAAAATTCAAAAAGTAAATCTCATCAACCTTCTCATTATTGTTGGACTGTGAGGGCTGTTGATTATTCTCTGCCTCTTCTGAAGTACATGCAGATAGAACTCCACACACCATCACCAATACTAATAGAAAAGCAACAAAACCCCTTCCTTTTTTCATCAAATACATCCCCTTTCTCTCCCTTCATCAAACATAATTCCGTTAACATTACCGGTAACCTTACCGGTATCGTTACCAATTATTATATCAACAGCAATATCAAAATTCAAGAGTCTAATTAAATTTTTATATATTGAAACCATTACAATAAAAATAAAAAAGCCTTTTACCCCATCAAATTCTTGACAGAGTAAAAAACTTTTTATAACTGGTACACACGCTGGTTCATATTCCTATCAATATGCATAGAATAACATATTAACTAACGAGCGTATCAACTTTACATCGTAATATGCAGTATCCAAACCGCCAATGAAAAATATATGGTCAGCGAAATGGCATCGGCAATGGTGGTAATCAGCGGGCTGGCCATAATAGCGGGGTCAAGTCCAATCCTTTTAGCAATCATCGGCAGCGTCCCACCAATAATTTTAGCAATTATAACCGTAAATATTAAACTGAGGGATATGGTAATTGCAATGCCAAAACCATAGCCTTCAACAAAATACACCCTGATGAAGTTAACCAAAGCCAGCGCCACACCAGCCAGCACTCCTACCTGAGCTTCCTTCAATATGACCTTTAATATATCACCAAACTTCAATTCTCCCAATACAAGGCTTCGTATCACCGTAACCGAGGCCTGCGAACCGGCATTCCCGGCGGTATCCATAAGCATGGGTATAAAAGCCGCCAAAGCCACTACCGCTTCAAGAGCAACTTGATACTTCCGTATGATATATCCGCTTACGGTAGCCGATATCATCAATATGAGCAACCATAATAGCCTTTTCCTTGCAATCATAAAAGGAGTGGCATCCAGGTACTCCTCTTCGGTGGGCTGAATGGCAGCCATGCGCTGAATATCCTCGGTATTTTCCTCTTCAATGACGTCGACGATATCATCTATGGTTATTATACCCACAAGCCTTTTCTCCTGGTCCACTACCGGCACAGCCAGAAGGTCATATTTTTTGAACACATCAGCAACCTCTTCCTGGTCATCATAGGTATCAACATATATGACATCCTTCTTCATTATATCCTCGACCTTGGTATCGGGCGAAGCCAAAACCAGGTCTTTTAAAGAGACGATGCCTTCCAGCTTGCGCCAGGCGTCGGTCACATAACATGTATAAACTATCTCCCTGTCCCGGCCAACCCTGCGAATTTTCTCCAGGGCTTCAGCCACCGTCATCTCCTTTTTGAGGTCAACAAACTCAATGGTCATCAGGCTGCCAGCCGAATATTCCGGATACTGCAAAAACTGGTTGATCAACTTGCGCTCGGCCTCAGAGGTATTTCTCAATATTCTCTTGACAACGTTGGCCGGCATCTCTTCCAGGAAGTCGATCTTATCGTCAAAGAACAGGTCGCTTACAATTTCGTTAAGCTCGTTTTCATCTATCATCATGGATATTTCGCTCTGCCGTTCGGAAGAGAGATACGAGAAGACATCAGTCGCTATCTCTTTGGGCAGCAACCTGAACAGAATAATGGCGTTTTTGGTATCAAGCTCATCGACAATCTCTGCTATGTCCTGTATCTGCATATCCTTTATCTTTTCTTTCAGCTCAGCATATCTCTTTTCCTCCAGCAGCTGCTTGATGTCATCGATAGCCATACCATTACCTCCTTTGCGCTATATGATTTTGAAAGCATAATAGAGTCGAGAAATCCGTTTGCATCAAAACACCGCACTATCTCTACCTCATCTACTGCCCCGTGTTTTCCATTTACAAACCAGCTTCATAAACTTATTATCCCTATTACTTTCAAAACCATATAGCCTTATTAGGCAATGTATGGCTCAGACAATTGTAAAAAGCTTTCAATGCCAAAACATGTTTAAATTTTTATTAAATGGAAAACAGAGGCAGTAGAACGCACCACCCCCTCTATACCCTATTTCATTTATACTTTTAGGCAAATTACTAGGGCCGGCGTCCATTCTACCACCTCCATACCAGTTCAAAATTTGTAAACTTCACTCGAATAGAATAACACACACCTGTCAAAAATTCAAACAAAATTTTTTAGACACCAAAAAAGAGAAAGCGGGCTTATTGTAGAGAGCAAACCCGCTCATTTAACAGACAATCCCATGGCTTATTCGCAGCAGCTGCAGCAGCACACTATGTATTTCTTTACCACTTCATCGATTTCGCGTTCGTCGTTAGAAGGCATCTCCACATCGCCGATGAGCTCCCATTCCTCCACATGGGACAGCGTATCTCCGGGCTCGACAAGGGTCATGGGCGAAAGCGTCTCCATCTCAAGCATGAAATCGGTGGTGTAGGTCTCGTACGAAACCCCGAAATCGGGATACTTTCTGCCCATCTGATGCACAAACCGCTTGATAAACAGATTGCCGTGATTGAAATAGGCCGCCCATCCATCTTCATTGTTTATACCAAACTTGAAGGGATGCCTGGTATTGGGGTCCTGCTGCAGCACGATATACTTGTCTCCCCAGTACACCCTGTGGTCGTTCATTTTGGAATACGGCCACAGCGCAAGCACACGATTGCCCAGAAGGCCGGTATCCCTCTGAGGTTGGGGTACAACCTCCTTGCCACCGGGTGCCATGACGGTCAAGGCCCATGCGGCAAACTCCACAGGCCATGCATTCCTGTTTGTCAGGCGATGGACTATCCGTACCCTGTCGCAGCAGGATGCCAGAGTGATCTCCATCTCCTTCTCGATCTGCACCCATGGCTCCACCTTCTGCTTGACCTTTATGCCGTTTTCAACCTCTTGCCACTCCACAGGCTGGTCGTCGGGTACATAGGTACGGGGGTTGTTCTCGGGGCTGTGCCACAGCCTGTGCCCACCCTTTATCTTCCATACCCCTCCTACGGGCTCCATCACCGGCTGTGAAGCCTGGGGTGCCTCGCACAGCTCATTCTCTCTGCCTACAAAGCCAAACCTTATGATCCTAGGCCCCACATCGACCGTGACCAACAGATCAACCGTTCCATTGGAAATCTCAACACATTTGCCAAACTCCCCGTAATTGACCTCTTTAACCGTAACGGGCATAGCTGACCCACTCTCCTTTCTGAATTTTTGGTATTTGCTTTTTGGAGGCTAAATATGACTTTTTACAATAATATGACATTCTTCACAAACAGTCGAAATTCCTGCTACAGCAAACATTTAAATTTGATTTTGCAGCAAACTTAATTTGCAGAATGCTCGCTGAATAGCCTGTGCTATACGTGCTACATTACACATACATCTCTCATCCATATATCTTTTCCTCTGGCAAATACCTATTAAGGTTCTGGTAAAAAAAGTCCCTTAGCTCCTTTTCATCCTCATACGTCACAACCCCTCCCTCACGGCATACCATGGGAAAAGCAAATATATCGGTATCGCTCCTCAGTCTGCTGATCCTCTTGAACTGCTCCTTGCTCATGCGAAAAACCCCTATGTTGGCATCAAAAACCCTTTCCGCCGGGATTATGCTGAAAACCTCATCCAAAAACTCACGATATACCTGCTGCCAGTTGTGTATCTTAATCAATGGTTCAAAGCACAGCCTCACCTGCCATCCGTCCTGCAGGGCAGCCTTTATGGCCGTCAGCCTGGCCTTAAGGGGAGGAGCCAGCCTCTCATAGCGCCGCACAACCTCATGAGGCGACAGCGACCATGCCAGTATCACCTGTTCTACCGGGGTCAAACCGGCAATGGCGCTGTAGTTGGCACTCCTGGTTCTCAGCTCGATGCGCAGGCCCTGCCTGATGCCCGCAAACTCTATCCAGCGGGAGGCATAGGGAACTATCCCTTCCAGAGCCAGCAGGTCGGTGTCATAAGAGGGGCAAAGGTACAAAGGCCCGCTCTCAAGCTGTCTGTCCACGGCCTTGAAAAATTCCTCTATGTTTACGAAAATTACAATATTGGCTGAAGGGTAAAGCCCCTGCAAATAGCAGTAATCGCAGTCATAGACGCAGTTCAAAACGGGCGATGTGTAGTAAAAGTTCGGGTTGCCAAAATCCTCACACACTTCGGGGCCAGGATACAGAAAAGGCTCTCGCTTCACAGCTAGGATCAGCTTTGTGGAAGCCTTTTGACATCGGAAGTCCTGATGGGGCCTGTTGAACACATCCTTGTAGTGCCGTATCATCACCCTTATAGATCCGGGAAAACGGCTCAACACGTGCTGTGCCACAGGATAAGCTGCAGCTCGTTCCTCTATATATATGTGGGAAAATTTACTCATAAAGGAGCAGCCTTCTGATTCTCTCAAGCGCCTTCCTCCCCTCAGCCTTGACCTTGACCCTGGTTTGAGCAAACTCCGAAAAGTCAGGGAGCGGCCTGCCGGTCCTGAGCTTATACCTCCTGGCCATGTCCATCAACTGATGGCTCTGCGTCACAGTAAGGCGCAGGCTTTCTTTAACTCTTTCCAGCTGCAGGCGCTCATCCTGGGTTAGCACATCTCCTTCCACCCTGCATAACCCTTCGACCTGTTTTATAAACCCATCTACCGCATCCAGGGCCCCCGATATACATTGAGCAACCCGCTGCCTGTCAAAATCCACCACATCCAGGTAATCCCCCACCACCTTTATGACATATATCTGGTGCGGGGCCAAAAAGCGGGCTGCGGCCTGGAAAAAGCCCGATGCTTCCATGTCCACCAAATCAGCCTGCAGCTCCACTCGTCCGCTTAAAACGTCCTCCCGCCTTACCACATCGTTATACGTCTCAATGCTTCCCTCTTCAAAAGGGTGTTCTATTAGAATATCAGGGAAATATTGCTTCCCGGTCTCATGGTCTATGACCTTGTGAATGAGCAGCGGAGTTCCGATTGGATATCGCTGATTGAGCGTACCGCACACCCCTATATTGATAATGGCCAGGCCTTCCTCCCCTCCAGCTTCGTCACGCTTTACGTTTTGAGCAATCAGGTAAGCGGTAGCTATTGCTGAAGCCATCTTGCCCACACCGCTCACTATGAGGAACATGTCATCGCCCCGGTAAAGGGGAAAATGCCTGCAGGCGTCATCCCGCTTTAAATCATATCTTTTAACAATGGGGCTGGCCTCACATGGTAAAGCGGTCACAATATATATCATAGAGCACTCCCCTTTAATACAAAAAACCTAACGCAAGATCAGTCCAAAACCTTTCCATATATACCCCCGCCTCCATGAGCTATGGCCAGGCGTCCCTCGCGCCCTTTTACTATCAGGTCCACAATGGACTGTGGGACCACCTTGGCCAGGTCCTCCGGCTCAACCCTGTGCAGGATGTTCATCTCGGTACCAAAGGCATCAAGAAGCCTGTCTATGGTCTTTGGCCCCACCCCGGGCAAAAAATTAAGAGGCACCTGATAATGATAGGGTGGACGTTTGGCACTTGAGGCTCTTTTAGCAAACTGCTCCTTCATATCAGTCGGGCTGTCATCGCGATCCTTGATAACCTCTATTCGGTCTCGGACGCCCACCACTACTCTATGCCCAGGGTCATTGGGGCACTTGAGCACGGGCGGCGGTAGATCGGTAATCTCCTTGCACTGCAGGCAAAAGGTCCTGTGGTACTTCCCCAGCTTGGGGTCAAGGCCGTAATTTGCTACAATTCCTCTGCCGTCCTGCCCTTTTAGCGCCTTCAACACCTCCTCATAGTTCAAAGCAGCAAGCCTCATGACGTTGTACTCCCTGCCCATCTTGATCAGCGAATGGGCATCCGAATTACTGGTAAAGGCCTTCCCGTCCAGCTCAGAAAGCAAACTGGCCATGTAGGTATCGGCGCTGAGCCCCAGCTCTATGGCAGGAATTTTGGCAAAGGAGTCCTCATCAAAAACAGTGTGCAGGCTATGAGTGCAGTTGCCGTAAAAGCTCTTGTGGGGCGTAAAGGCATGGGCCGGCATATAAAACCCGCCCAGCGAATCCGCTATATGGAAAAGCTGCTGCCCCGAAAGCCTGCTCATAGTGGAATTCTCTGCCAGATTGGGCATGTAGTCCTCCATTATGTGCGAAAACTCCTTGACCTGCGAAAAGTAGGGAAAAAACACCACAGAATGGGCATGGCAGCCCCCTTTTTCCCGGGTTTCAATCTCAGAGCCCAGAAGTATGACCAGGTCATCCCGGTATATCATGCCTCCCTCAGGCAGTTCCTCCAGCTCGCCTTTTTTGAGGAGGTATTCTATATCTTTTATAATCCAGGGTGAGACACAGTCCACCACTCCTATGACATTTATACCCTTGCGGTAGCGAGCCTCATATGCGATATTTGCAAAGGTCAGGTCATTGGCGGTACCGCGCTTGACTACTTTCCCATCCGAAGACCTTCCGATATGGACATGCAAATCCACAAAGTACTCTTTCATAACTGCTGCTACTCCTTTTAGTATGCAGATACTTTCAATTACTTTTATCGTATGGCGTTCTTCGATACTCATATAGCGCTGTTTAAAAACTTTTTATAGATGTTTCCTGTGAACTTTTTTATTTTTTATAGCATTCCCTTTTCATAGTATTCTTTATGGAAGTCGTTTGAATTATTTGCCCATGCTTACCAACAATTATATAAATTCATCCCTTTATAATTCGTACTTTGGATTTCCTAAAAATGGTTAAAAGGAATTTTATAGGATCACACAGGCACAATACGGCAAAATATATGCCGGCATACACCCCGCATAAGAAATCAGGTTTTGCCCAGCACCACGAACCACAAAAGCATAGTATTTGTCAAACGCCAAAACGCATCCTATCACAAATCCCTTATAAAAGATCAATCCTCAACGCCCAGTACCGCCCTCACAGGCGCTCCGTCCGCCCCTGCAATCTTCATGGGCAGGCATATCAAATAGTACATTCCTGGCTGCACGCCAGACAGGTCGATTCCTTCAAGGGCTACTGTGTCATTGCGCCCCAGAAATACGGTATGTATGTCCTTTGTATCGCCGTAGGCGCCTATCGAGAAATAGTCCAGGCCGAGGAGCCTTACGCCCTGCTCGAGCAGCCACTGACCTGCCTCTGCCGACAGTCCAACATAATCCCTGTGAAACTCCCTGTCATTGATTATTCGCGAGTTGGTGGTCTTGATGAGCAGCCTCTTGACTCCCGGCACCACAAGCTTTTTAAGGGCTTCAAGGTCTACATATACGCCCCTTGCTGGTACCTCCACCACCTGACAGGGCCCAATGAGCAGATTCAAATCCAACTCATCAACCTTTTTGCCATCGGGTATGAAATGATAGGGAGCATCCAGATGAGTTCCAAAATGGACACTGCATTCAATGGTAGATACATTGGCATTGGAACCTTTGCCTATCTCGCGAGTTACACGACGGGTAAACGGGGTATCGCCCGGCCAACTAGGGCGACCTTCCTCCATGGGCAGGGTTATGTCTATCCACTTCATGCTAATCTCCTCCCTCCTTTAAAACTTTTTCATCTTTAAATAAGTCACCGGCTTGACTTCGGCACTCAGCCATAATTTCAGCTGGTATAAGCTTTATCGCCAGCAGTATGCTTAAAGGCAATATTATAAGATCGTCTAAGTAGCCCAACACAGGGATAAAGTCTGGAATAAGGTCAACAGGGCTTAAAGCATAGGCAACCACAGCTGTGACAACAGCCTTTACATACCAGGAACATCTTTTCTCTTACATGCAAGGTAGAGCGCCGCAACCTCTTTTTTCAACTCTTTAGATCGCTTTTTTAGGGTGTTGGCAATTTTTTTCAACATAATAAAACACCGGCCTCGTATACTTCATCAGTATTACACTGCTTTAATTGTGTGGCCTGAAACCTTAACTATGACCATAGCAGATTATGAATTCTCTGTCAATCACATTTTTATCTCTATATACGCCTTCCACAATGCAGTACCAAAAACAACGAGTCAAAAAAGGATGGGGTAAAAACCCCATCCTTTTAAATCTCCCCTACTTCTTCACAACAGTAAACGTTACCCTTTCATCGTTTATGTTCCATTCCTTGGTGTACCCCTCGGCGCTTCCTTCGAGTATCTCCTGAGCCAGGACCTCCTCGGCTATTGCCTCCTTGTTGCGCTCAATTATTCCGGCAATCCTGTCGTTGTCGCGATAATACAGGGCAATCCTGTCGGTTACCTCAAACCCGGCTTCCTTTCTCATATTCTGCACCTTGCTGACGATCTCGCGTACAAACCCTTCTTCAATCAGCTCGGGCGTAAGGTTGGTGTCAAGAGCCACCGTTATATCGTGCTCGCTCTCCACCACGAAGCCCTCCATGTGCCCTGTCTCGATCAGCACGTCATCCCTGGTGAGTTCCACCGTCGTGCCGTCCACCGTCAGCACAAGCGGCCTGCCGTTCTCGAAGTCCTCCAGCGCCTTCTTGCCATCCACCGCCTTTAACGCCTCTGAAATCTTGGGCACCAGCCTACCGTATTTGGGCCCCACGGTCTTAAGCTGAGGCTTGATGGTCACAACAGTGAACCTATCGATATCATCGGTTAATACCACTTCTTTGACGTTGAGCTCATCCTTGACCAGCTCGATAAAGCTCTCGGGCAGATCACAGTTCAGCTTTGCATAGAGCGCCTTAAGCGGCTGGCGTATCTTTATGTTGGCTGCGTTGCGGCAGGCACGCCCCAGGCTCACCAGCTTGAGCACCATGTCCATGTTCTGCTCCAGTTCTTTGTCGATCCATTTGGGGTCAGACTGCGGGTAATCGCACAGGTGCACGCTCTCGGGAGCGTCGCTTCGCACGCTCTTTACCAGGTTGCAATATATCTCCTCTGTAATGAAGGGCACAAAAGGCGCCGCCAATTTAGCCAGCTCTACCAACACAGTGTACAAAGTCATATACGCATTTATCTTGTCCTGCGGCATACCTTTTTGCCAGAAGCGCTCACGGCTCCTCCTGACATACCAGTTGCTCAGGTCATCCACAAAATCCTGTATGGCCCTTGCGGCCTCGGTGATGCGGTAGTTGTTCAAGTTGCCGTCCACCACGGCTATGAGCGAGTGCAGCCTGGACAGTATCCATCTGTCCATCACTGACAGCTTATCATACTCCAGAGCATACTTGGTGGGATCAAACTGGTCAATGTTAGCGTACAGCACAAAGAATGCGTAAGTGTTCCACAGGGTACCCATAAACTTCCTTTGGGCCTCGCTTACGGCTTCCTCCGAGAAGCGGCTGGGCAGCCACGGCGCGCTGCTTATATAGAAGTACCATCGTACCGCATCGGCCCCCTGGCGATCAAGCACCACCCACGGATCCACCACATTGCCCTTGTGCTTGCTCATCTTCTGCCCGTCCTTATCCAGCACCAGGCCAAGCACTATCACGTTCTTATATGGCGGCTGGTCGAACAGCAGCGTAGAAATGGCCAGCAGGGTATAAAACCACCCTCGAGTCTGGTCAACGGCTTCGCTTATGAAGTCGGCAGGGAAGTTTTCCTTGAAAAGTTCCTGGTTCTCAAAAGGATAATGCCACTGGGCAAAGGGCATAGACCCCGAATCAAACCAGCAGTCTATGACCTCAGGCACCCTCTTCATCCTGTCATTGCCGCACACAGGACACTTCAAGAACACGCGGTCAATATATGGCTTGTGAAGCTCAATATCATCAGGTACATCCTTGCCCATCTCCTTAAGCTCGGCTATGCTGCCCACCACATGGCGGTAACCGCACTCACACTCCCATATGGGCAGCGGGGTACCCCAGTATCGCTCGCGGCTCAAACCCCAGTCAACCACGTTCTCCAGGAAATTGCCGAACCGGCCATCCCTTATGTGCTCTGGCAACCAGTTAATCTGGCGGTTGTTCTTGAGCAGCTGCTCCTTTACTGCCGTCATCTTGATAAACCAGGTGTCCCTAGCATAGTACAGCAGAGGGGTATCACACCGCCAGCAGAAAGGATAGGAGTGCTCATACTCCATCACGGCGTATACCAGGTTTCTCTGCTCCAGGTGCTTTATTATTTCCGGATCGGCGTCCTTGACAAACATTCCCTTCCACGGTTTGACGGCATCCACAAACTTGCCTTCAGAGTCCACCAGCTGAACAAAAGGCAGGTCGTACTGCTTACCCACCTTGGCATCATCTTCGCCGAAAGCAGGAGCGGTATGCACGATACCGGTACCTTCAGTCAGCGTTACGAAATCGTCGGCTACGACGTAATAGGCCTTTTTGTCCACCTTGACGAAGTCAAACAGCGGCTCGTATTCCATGCCCACCAGATCTATACCCTTCATGCGCTCCAGCACTTCATACTCCTCTTTGAGCACAGTGGGAGCCAGCGCCTCGGCCAGGATGTATATCTCATCTGCGCACTTGACCTTAACATAGGTTTCGTTGCCATTGACGGTGAGCGCCACGTTGGATGGAAGCGTCCACGGAGTGGTTGTCCATGCCATGAGGAAAGCGTTATCCTGACCCTTCACCTTAAATTTTACGTAAATGGATGGGTCTTTGACCTCCTTGTAACCCTGGGCTACTTCATGGCTGGACAGCGAAGTGCCGCAGCGCGGACAATAGGGTACCACCTTGTGCCCCTTGTACAGCAGCCCTTTCTCCCATATCTTTTTAAGGGCCCACCACACCGACTCGATGTATTCATTGTAATAAGTGACATAAGGGTTCTCCATATCGGCCCAGAAGGCAACCCTTTCGCTCATCCTCTCCCATTCCTGCTTGTATTTCCACACGCTCTGCTTGCATCTGTTGATAAACGGCTCAATACCGTACTTCTCGATCTCGGGCTTGCCATTTATACCCAGCTCCTTCTCCACCTCAAGCTCCACCGGCAAGCCATGGGTATCCCATCCTGCCTTGCGCAGCACCTTATACCCCTTCATGGTCTTATACCGGGGGATGATATCCTTTATCACGCGGGTCAATATGTGCCCTATGTGAGGTTTACCATTTGCAGTAGGAGGCCCATCATAAAACGTAAAGGTAGGCCCTCCTTCACGGAGCTTTATGCTCTTTTCAAATATGCGGTTCTGCTTCCAGAATTCCAGTATTTTCTGTTCTCTTTGTGCAAAATCCAGGCTGGTTGAAACCTTCTGATACATACCGTCCCCTCCATCAGCTCAATATAGTCTCGCATTCAGAATTCACACGCTTTTAATACAGCATTTTCATAAAGTCCAGCTTTAACCCAAATACTTCTTGGGTCACAAAGCACAACTTCCTCACGTTTAGAAAATTTACGCCCAGTTCCGCTTGAAAACACAGAGGATATAAGAAGATTTTTGCTTAAAAATAAAAGCCTTTCATCCATCATCAGGACGAAAGGCTTGGCTTCCGCGGTACCACCTGATTTGGCGCACGGTATGCGTGCACCCTCTCTTACACATACAGGGGCTCCCCTATATGCTCCCTCTCTAACGGTAGGGCTCCGTCCTAGCCTACTCATGTGCCGCCTCATGGCAATACTTTTCGGCCGGCCGTTCCGGGGTGATATTCAGTACCTCTGTTGTGGGTTGGGCTCGCACCATCCCCAACTCGCTGTGCCATCAAAGGTACCTACTTCTCCCCTTCATCACGTTTGGCTTCAAGATATATCATCCGTACAGCTTGCTGTTCCAAATTCCCGTTTGCAAGTATTATAATCAAAATATGGTCGTTTGTAAAGGCCTGGCTGCAACTTTTCATTTGCAACTATCCACAAAAGCGTAGTAGATGGCCCTGACCGCCCTTTCCATGTCCTCATTCTCAACCCCTACGATTATGTTGATCTCGCTGGACCCCTGGTCAATCATCCGAACGTTTATGCCCTCGTTGCCCAGCGCCGTAAACAGCTTTGCCGCTATGCCGGGGGTACGAGCCATACCGCGGCCTACGGTAGCAATTAGCGCCATGTTGGAGTGAACTTCTACCGAATCGGGGTTGAGCTGTGCTTTGATCTCCTCAATCACCTTTTCAAGCTTGCCATCCAGCTGGGAATCGGCAATCACCACGGATATGGTATCTATGCCCGACGGCATGTGTTCAAAGGAAATACCGTTGGCTTCCAGGATGGAAAGTAGGCGCCGCCCAAACCCCAGCTCCACGTGCATCAGCGTCTTCTCGATGGCGATCACCGTAAACCCTTTTCGTCCGGCTACCCCCGTTATACCCCCTGTGCACGTAACCGGCTCAGCCTCGTTTACTATTATCGTTCCCGGCTCATCGGGAGCATTGGTGTTCTTTATGTGTACCGGGATGCCGGCCTTTTTGACCGGAAATATCGAATCCTCGTGAAGCACGCTGGCTCCCATATAGGCCAGCTCTCGCAGCTCACGATAGGTGATCTTGCGAATGGGTTTAGGATTTTCCACTATGCGCGGGTCGGCCATCAAAAATCCCGAAACGTCGGTCCAGTTTTCGTATACCTCGGCATTTACACCCCGCGCTATTATAGCACCGCTGATGTCAGAGCCTCCACGGGGAAAGGTCTTTATCTCGCCGTTTGGCATCGAACCGTAAAACCCGGGGATGACAGCCCGCTCATGGTGACTGAGGCGTCTAGCTACAGCCTCGTTAGTGCGTTCGCTGTCAAATACGCCATTTTGATCAAAGAATATTATCTCTGCGGCATCGATAAAGTCATATCCCAGCAGCTCTGCCAGGATAAGACCGTTCAAATACTCGCCGCGGCTTGCAACATAGTCAGCAGAAGCTCCAGCTGCAATCCTCTCCTTGATATCCCTCAGCAACGGCTCAAAATCCAGATCGAGGTTTAGCCCCTTGATTATATCCATGTAACGCTGCGCTATAACCTCAAATACGTCCCCGAATTCCTGACCCTGACTAGCCTTTTTATGGCAGGCATATAAAAGGTCGGTTACTTTGGTATCTCCGCTGTGGCATTTTCCAGGCGCCGACACAACCACATATCGCCTCCGCGGATCGCTCAATACTATATTCTGCACCTTTCGAAATTGCTGGGCATTTGCAAGGGACGTCCCCCCGAATTTTGCAACTATCACTCCCACTTCCTTCAATCCTCCCAACGCTAGAATAACAAGGATTATTATAGAATTATGCAATATAAAAGTCAAGTGTGACTGATACATTCAATCCATGCACTATTCAAAATTTTGCAATTTTTAAAACTGCGTTTTTCATATTTGTAGAAACCGCTTAAGCCACAATTAGTGGAACATGTTGGACAGGCCATAACAATCAAATTGCATCGCCGGCCTTACTTGAAACACCTGGCTGCACATCCTGCATTTTAAGCCTCATAAAAGATCGACCAGTAAAACCCCTTCATCGCCGCATTGAATTGGCCGTATGGCACATTAAACCATATGACCTTTCACCATCTCACCCGCTCCCTCTTATATATGGAAAACACCGCAGAACAAAAAGAAAGCAAAAAAAGCAGCCCCTGTGGAAATCCCCTCAGGGGCTGCTCAAGGCCATCACCACCTGGGCTGATAGGGATAAGGGCACCGCGCACCGGCCAGCTTGGCTTTAATCTGTACTATGCAGCCGCACAGCCTGCAAGTGGTGCCATACTCCAAATACTGACACTGTCTACAAATCTCAAGCCTGCCGTGATACTCCTCCTGGGTTACCAGCTTGACGTTCCTCACCTTGAGCGTTTCGCCAAATATCTTCTCTATCTCCTCCTGTGAAAGCCTGACGGTAGCGCTGCACCCCTTGCATTCGCCGTTTTCCATGACATTGCACCTCTTGAGAATACTTAATTTACAAAAACATGCTATGAGCAATACTTTTCCTTAGGCTACATCTTTCTATTCAAGAGTCAGCACTACCACAGACTTGGATGGAAGCTTGACCTCCAGCACGTTATCCACCAGAGCCGCATCGCTAAAGGCCACCGGCTTGACAGCATTGGGTTCATCAAAGGTATTATGGGCATTCATCTCAGAGGATGTCAATATGGTTCCACTGACCCTAGTCCTGCGAGTTCCCCTCAGCTCACAGCGTATATCGGCTACCGTGTTGGGATCCAGATTGCACAGCGATATATGGATCTTGCCGTGATCATCCTCGGAAGCAGAGGCGCTGACCTGAGGAATGCCCTCGTCTCCGTAGCTGTACAGGCTGCTGGTAAACTCCAGAGACAGCAGCTGAGCATCCTGATGGACCTTGTACATATCAAATACGTGATAGGTGGGAGTAACGATCATCTTTTCGCCCTCAGTCAGAATCATGGCCTGCAGCACGTTTACCGTTTGAGCCAGGTTGGCCATGTGCACCCTGTCGCAATGGTTGTTGAATATGTTGAGGTTGATGCCTGCCACCAGGGCGTCCCGCAGGGTATTTTGCTGATACAAAAATCCCGGATTGGTACCCGGCTCCACGTCATACCATGTGCCCCACTCATCCACAATAAGCCCTACCCGCTTTTCGGGGTCATACCGATCCATAATGGTGGAATGCTTGGTAATCAGCTCATCCATCATCAGCGTCTTCTTCAAGGTGACAAACCATTCGCGCTCGTCAAACTGGGTAGCCGATCCCTTCTTCTGCCACGTCCCCGGCACGGTGTAATAATGCAGGCTCAGGCCATCCATATAGCGTCCAGCTTCCCTCATTAATACCTCGGTCCAGTGATAGTTAGCGTCGGAGGGCCCGCAGGCAATCTTGTATATCCTGTTGCCGCTGAAATTGCGCACATAAGTGGCGTACTGGCGGAACAGGTCAGCATAGTATTCGGGGCGCATGTTCCCTCCACAGCCCCAGTTCTCGTTCCCTATGCCAACATAAGGCAGTTTCCAGGGCTTTTCCCTGCCGTTCGCCCTTCTTAAGTTGGCCAGCGAAGAGTCGCCGTCAAAGGTTATGTACTCAATCCACTCACGTAGCTCCCTGACGGTGCCGCTCCCCACGTTGCCGGTAATATACGCATCTGCACCCAGCAGCTCGCACAGCCTGAAGTACTCATGAGTTCCAAAGTGGTTATTCTCCACCACCCCACCCCAGTGGGTATTGATGGTCTTGGGCCGGCTCTCATAGGGACCGATGCCGTCCCGCCAGTGGTATTCATCGGCAAAACACCCTCCCGGCCATCGGAGCACGGGCACTTTCACCTTCCTCAAGGCCTCAACCACATCATCACGTATGCCGTCGGTGTTGGGAATGGGCGAATCCTTGCCTACCCAGAACCCTTCATAGATGCACCTGCCAAGGTGCTCGGCAAAGTGCCCATAAATGTTTTTGTTTATCCTCCCCTTTTTGACATCGGCATTCAAGATCATCTTGATCATTTAAAACCCCCTCCTTCTCACCTTTTAAGTGTTTAATGATTATGTTAAATGCTTAATATAATTGTTTGTATTCATTATAAGGCGTCGATGCGATATCTGTCAATTTTTTATTTATCAAATGGTTTTGAACATCTTTAAATATATGTCTCATACATGAAATATGCGGTTATTAAAGCGTTATAACTGCAAATACGTCCCTCAACATCCGTTTAAATAACGCGTGCCAAACACACTGCGTAAACACAAAATATATGTAAACTACAAAAAGCAAACAGCAATACAAAACGCGTTTTATAATATATGTCGACGACAAAGACAGACTTCTTGGTGGTAAATACAGTCTTTACTGTATTGATTAAGTAGTTTATAATAGTGTTAATTACAAAGCTGTGTTAACGTACACACCAAATAAGGGAAAGGAGGAAAAGGCACATTCTCGATTTAATAAAGCCGGAACTTCATGTGCCACACCTGTATGAAAATTGATGCCACCGAAAGATGGCTGCCTGTATACGAAGCACTGGCCAGCAATGTAAGGCTGAGGATAATAAACCTGCTGGCCCAAAAACCGATGAACATCAAAGAGCTGGCCGAAAAGCTGAATCTCAGCAATGCAATCATGACCATGCATATAAGAAAACTTGAAAAGGCCGGCATCATAAAAGCCGAGATAACCCCTTGTAGGGGTGGTATACAAAAACTATGCAGCCTGGCAATAGATTCGCTGGAAATATCCTTCCCAACAGGTCAAAAGCCCGAAAGGAAGTACCACGAGATATCCATCCCTGTAGGACACTATACCGATTTTAAGGTGACGCCCACCTGCGGGCTGGCCAGCCACGAAAAAGTCATAGGCCATTTCGATGACCCCCGCTATTTCCTTGACCCCGAAAGGGTAAACGCCAGAATCCTGTGGTTTACGCAGGGGTATGTGGAATACAAAATCCCGAATTACCTTCTGCCCAACCAGCAACCCGAAGAGCTGGAGATTTCAATGGAGCTGGGCTCCGAAGCCCCGGGCGTTAACGATAATTGGCCATCGGATATATCCTTCTTCATCAACGGAGTATACATCGGGAACTGGACCAGCCCCGGCGATTTTGGGGGAAAAAGGGGAATATATACTCCTTCATGGTGGAGCAATAACATAAATCAGTATGGCCTTTTAAAGGTTATACGCGTAAACGACAAAGGGAGCTTCATCGATGGGGAAAAGCTGTCAGAGGTGACCATTGAAGATCTATCCCTCACGCTGAAGCAGTGGTCGTTTCGCATCGCGGTTCTGGACGACGCAAAACACATAGGAGGAGTCACCCTTTACGGCAAAGGGTTTGGAAACTATGACCAGGATATCGTGGTTCGCGTGTATTACAGCATAAGGCCGGTTTCTGCTCCACAAACATCTTCCTCATAAAAATCGTTTGAGCTACTTCCTTACTGGGTTGCTTCCTTTGTTTTTCTCAACTTTGCACTCGTGTTGGCTTTAAAAACCCTTTTGTCTGCCAAAATAAACAAAAACCAGCCTTTTTCTGTATCTCAGGCTGGCCTTTAAATTTTATGGTCCATCTTCTGACGCTTAATCGTCAAGCGATTAAGCATCTTTATATACCTTCTCATAAGTATCCAACCATGCTTTGACCTCGTTTATATAATCGCTCAATGCAGATAGCTTTTGCTCATCCGGCAAATCCACAAACCTTTGATTGATACCCGCAAGTTGGCGCACAAAATCATGGAGCTCCTGCAGCTTGCTTTTAAGCTCATTGTATGCTTTTTCCAGGCGGGTCAACTCATCGCCATCTCCCTTTTCTCTGCCCCTTGCTGCCATGTCCACCAGCTGCTTCAATCCCTTGAAGAAGCCCTCAACCGAGAAATCGTCAAATGTGCTCAACGTGGCAACAGCATCCCCGATTATCCCTATGAGCGAATCTTTGCCGCTAGGCTGTGTATCAGTACCGCTTCTTGTATCTGCTTTAGATCCTGCACCTTGTTCAGCAAATACTGGGACAGAGTTGCCATCCACTATTTGTCTCGTATAAGGATTGAAATACCTCATCCCCTTTTGAGACATCTCGGCCATCAAACTCTCAACATATTCACGCTGGCTGGCTATTACATTTCTGTATTTGTTTTGTAATCTCAACATCTTCTTGGGGTCTCCACCTGCCAGGCGATTGGCGCACGAGCGTACCGACTCGCCTTCGGCCTGCGCTATCAATATGGACATAACCAGGTTTTTGACCTCGTCCTCTGTAAAAGACTTTCCTGCTACTCCCTTCAAAGACCTTACCTTTCCTCTTTTGCCACCTGATTCATTATTGTCCACAAGCTGAGCATGCAAATAGCGGTAATAATAGTTTCTTATGGTGTTGACCTTAAGACCGCTCTTTTTGGCCACCGCTTCAAAAGCCTGCAGCATAGGAACATTTTCCTCTTTTGCACGGAGCACCTCTTCCTTCATCGAAGACATGAGTTCAGCATCGATGCCTGGCGCGCTGTTGTCCACAGCGTTGTCATTCTTGACGGTTTCATTCCTAGCCATGCGTATCCCTCCCATTCAATTTATTAATTTTTACCTATATTATTAACCATAATTATCCTGTTTATACAGTTGATGCTTGTATATTATATAAAGTTTAAAAACACATCACTCTTGCTGTACGATTACAATGGATACCATATCCGATTCAAAGTTCGTCCCCACCTCTTCCACTTCTCCAAGCAATTCAAGCTCACGGTATAGAGCCTTGCGCTGTTCAATGGATTTAACTTTCAGCGTAATGCTGTTTTCCGTCTGCTCAACCACTTCTATACCATGCTGAATAGCCCTTATCATAAGGGTTTGAGGGGTTATGCATACATCTTGCACCCTCAGCTCAACCTTATCCACCTTGATGTAGCCATCCGCGTCTTCGGCTTGCTCTGATGTTTTAGACTCAGTATCAGAAACCCGCACATCCCCATTATCCCTTATTTGCTCTTGTTGCACCTCGCTCTGTGCTGCCGGCCTATCGCTTGCCCCTGCCGACTCTTCGGCCTGCGAGCCTTTCAGCGAGCTCTTAGACACATCCTCTAGAGCTGCCGAATCGGTCTGTCCCTTTCCCTGCGGAGAGATATACAGCAACCCGTCCACGCTTAACACCCTGATAACCAGAACAATAACGGCCACTGCTGCAGCTATACCCACCCACTTTACCCACTTGGAGAATCCGCTGTGCTTTTTATACACCATTTTGCTTACCTGTTCGGCTTCCAGGCGAGAGCGCAGCCTATCCGAAAAGCCATCGGGCAACTCCTCTTCTTCAAGCGTACCTACCATTTGCACCACATCCTTCATCTGTTCAAACCTCTGCCTGCATTCAGAACAGCTCCCTATATGCGCTTCGAGCTGCCGGGCTTCTTCCCTGTCCAACATATCGTCTATATACGAAGAAATAAGTTCCTGCGCAACCCTGCAATCCATCCTAAGCTCACCTCCTGTCATTCCAGCATTTCCCGAAGAGCGTCGCATAATGCAGCTCTTGCACGGCTTATATGGGATTTAACGGTACCCAAAGGGACCTGCAAGATTTCCGCAATTTCCTCATAGCTGTAATTCTGTATATCTCTCAGTATAATCACCGTTTTATATTCGGGCTTTAAACTGGCGAGACAGGCTTGCAGCTTCCTGTATCGTTCCCTTTTTATCACCTCTTCTTCCGGCAGCAGATCATTGGATACAAGCTCTATCTCAACGGCGTCTTCATTCTTGCCGGGATTTAGCAAAATGGTATCAAGCTTCCTGCCATTTCGATATCTATCAACGCATGTATTATATGCAATGCGGTATACCCAGGTTGAAAATTTGCTGTTCCCTTTAAACGATTTCAAATTTCGGTATACCTTTATAAACACTTCTTGGGCCAAATCCTCTGCGTCTTCACGGCTGTCGGTCATTCTGTAACAATAGTTGTATATCTTCTTTGCATAAAGGGAGACCAGCTCTTCAAATGCCAACACATCGCCGTTCTGGGCCCTTTCTATCAGCAAGGCCTCATCATTCATTCAATTCCCTCCTCCTTTTAGATTACACAGCCCCGATTGCCATCCCGTTACTGCCAGCCGCTATTCTTACCCATAAACGCCTCAATAAGCCTCTTGTTAGATACTAATTATACTACTTAGATATTAATTATATCACAATGCATATAGACGTTTAATACATATGAGGAATTTTTGGGGATCTCGTATAATTTTTATACTCTTTTATGTCTATTTTCATCAAACTTTTATCAAAGCAATCAGTTAAAACGCAAAAATAAAAAACGTTTTTCTAATTGTATTTATTGTATTGCTTCAGCCACTATTTTGAGAAATATCATTCTCGTCTTTACAATCATCTAAAAAAATATATAGTTAAGCCATCGCTTTATCAAAACAGTTTATCAAATTTTATTTCCGACAGTATTATCACTTCATATTATATCAAGTTTATACACTTCAGCCCACTAACCTGAAAGTTGAGCCTTCAGGCGTCTTTATGACCTCGATTTGAACCGGGAAAGCGTCTTTGAGCTCCTGAACGTGTGTGATCACCAGTATCTTGTCAAACTCGTCCCTTATGGCGTTTATGACCTCTACCAGCCGCTCCCGTCCCTGCTCATCGAGCACACCAAAGCCCTCATCTAGTATGAGCATACGCATGTTGGCTCCCGCCCTGTTGGCCAGTATTTTGGCAAGGGCAATGCGTATTGCAAAGTTTATGCGAAACTCCTCGCCGCCAGAATAGGTCTCATATTTCCTGGTATCCATACCATCGGATATCCTGATGTCCAGCGTCTCCACCACGTTGCCCGACTTGGTATCGCGCTGCGTCAAAAACTCCACCGCAAGTCGCCCGTCGGTGATTTTGGCCAAAATCCGGTTGGTCTCATCCTGAAGCTCGGGTATGGCATTTTCAATGATAGCGGCCTGAATGCCTCGTTTGCCGTATATCAAGGCCAGCGCCTTGTACACCTCCAGCTGCTGGTAGAGCTGACGCTGCTCCTCCCTCTTTTTCTCAAGCTGTCGCTCGGCGGCTAAAATCTTTCCCATGCGCTCCTTTAAAGCTCCTCTCCTGGCTTCCATGGCGCGGATGTCCCTCTGAAGGCTTTGAAGCTCTCTTTCCAGCTCAGAAATCCTCGTAAGTATCTGCGGCAAGTCCTTTATGGAGCCTTCCAGCGTATCCAACAGAAGCATCATGTCCTGTATGTGCTTTTTTCTGTCATCGATAAGCTTGGCAACCCGCTGTAAGCTCTCAAGGTCGGAATCCATCTGCGCCCGAGCCTTCTGCACGGCCTCCCACTGGCTGGGCACCTTAGCCAGCCTGCTCAGCCTGTCCCGCACACTAATATGCTCCTGCGGGTCATAGCCTACCTGCTGTATTTGACGCTCAATCTCCTCTATCTGTTGCATCGCATCTTGGGCATAGTCCTTTGCTTCAAGCTGCTTTTTAAGAGGATCGAGCTGTACCATCAGCTCCTCGACCTTCTGCCGCGCCTCCTGAGCTTCATTGATCTGGTTGCTTATCAAAGCCATCTGGGATTCCAGCCTACTTCGAGTTTTAAGCCTTGTCTTTATGCCGTCGATCCGGAGCTGTACCTGCTTCCTTTCGTTTTCAAGGCTGGCCATCTCTTTTTTAAGTCCCTGTATGGACTGCTGAACGGCCTTCCCCTGTTCCGATATCCCATGCATCAATTCATCCCTGTGCTGCACATCAAGCGGCCTCCCACAAACCGGGCAGCTGGACTCAGCACCTTTAAGGGCAGTAAACCTTTCCTTCAGCTCTTCTAGCTGTCGCCTCAAAGCGCCTTCCCTGCTGGCCAGCTCGGCCGTCTCCTGCACAATCTCTGCCACCCTCTTCTCCAGCGCCTCCAGCTGTTTCTCCAGCGCATTCAGCTCCTCGATATTTTTCCGGCACACCTGGTATTCCTTGTGCAGAGCCTCTACCTGCGCAATCTTGCCTTCAAGCTGAGCCTTCTCCCTCTCCAGCACATCGATACGGTGGCGCAGCTCCTGCTCCTTGACCCTCAGCTCGCCCAGCAGGCGCTCCCGTTTATTTTTAAGCTCAGCGGTGCACTGGTATTTGTAAGCCAGGGCCTTCTCCTGTTCCTCCAAAGCCTTAAATTCTGCATAATGCTTCTCGATCTCGGCTTCGTTCTCCAGCGTCTTTCGGTAGTCCTCAATTCGCGCCTGCAGGTTCCCCCTATCCTTTTCCAGGACAATCAGCTGTTTCTGTTCCAGGTTCAACTGCTGCTGGTGATATTCGATCCTCTCCTTTATGGCGTTTTTCTCTTCCTTCTGCCTGTTCAACGCTTCCAGCTGATCTTTCAGGCCCTTCTCCTTTGTCTGCAATTCGTCAAGGGCATTTTCTACCTGAACTATCTCGCTTTGAACAGCTTCTTTCTCGGCAATCTGCTGCTGCAGCAGCTCTATCTCCCTCTCCAGCAGCTCCAGGCTGTTTTGCACCTCATTGCGCTTATCCAGCGCCTTTCTTTCCAGCTTATCGTAAACCGATAAATTGAGTATCTCGGCCAGTATCTCCTTCCGTTCGCTGGGTTTTTTAGTAGCAAACAGGTCAGCCTTACCCTGACTTAAATACCCCGTACACAGATAGGTCTCATAATCCAGCTTGATGACCTCCTGGATCTTTTGCTGGGTCTCGTCTATGCGGTTCCCGCTTATGGGTACAAAGGCATCACCCCTCTTTATCATGAAGTCCAGGGATGACAGGCCTCTTCGCTTGTCGCGCTTGCGCACCACTTTATAAACTTGGCCATCTTCTTCAAATGAAAAGGCCACCTCCATCTCGTCGGCACCCGTCCTCACCAGGTCATCTACGCCACCCCTGCCGTCCATGCCCTTACACTTGCCCCATATGCACCAGGCGATGGCATCTGCCAGGGACGACTTGCCGTTGCCGTTGTCCCCGCTGAGCAGCGCTACATCGAATAAGTTAAAGTCCAGCACCGGCGCTTTTTCGCCGTAGGACTTAAAATTACGCAGATACAAAGTGAGAGGTCTCATATGGCTCCCTCCTCCTTGAGCTCCTGAATCAGCTGCTCGTTTGCCTTAAGCAGCGCCTGCCTTATATCCTTGTACTCCTCCTTCTTTGAAATGTACTCGGCTATCGCGTGCATGACGTCCATCTTCTCGGTGATGCCCGGATGCCTCAAGTGCGAAAGGTCGGAAATTATGTCCTTTTCAATGCCGGCCACATAAAAAGCCCTCTCGCGAAGTATCCTGTAAAGCTCCTTTTCTCTAAGATGGGACAGGGCATGGGCTGGCAGCCTCACCTTTACCTTGACAATTGCCTCTTCCAAAGGTTGCCCTTGAATGGCCTCCACCACCTTTTTGAAGGGATCGCCGGTGGTGGCATCCACATAAAAGGTCTTAAAAGGCCGGGTATCCAGCTTAATGAACTCAAAGGAAGTCGCGCCTTTCTTTAGCAATACCTCGACAAAGCCCTTATCCTCTTTCTCCTCGTTGAAGTCCACCCTGTCCAGGCTTCCGCAGTAGACCACGGGTGGCTTATCGTAAAGCACCTGGTGCTTGTGGATATGCCCCATAGCCACATAGTCAATCTCGGGCCTTGCAAAGAACCCAACGGGGAGCGTCACTTCTCGCCCCAGCATAATGGCCCTTTCGGAGCCTGACACCGCGCCTATCAGAGAAAAGTGCGCCATAAGGACGGCAGGCAGCGCAGGGTCCAGCTTCTCTATCAACATGTCCAGCAGATGCCCCAGCTTAGCGCGGATGGCGATGGAAATCTCTTCTATGGTAGAACCCTCAACGGCAAGGTTGCTGGGCGAAGCATAGGGTAGGGCCACCACTTGGAAAGCGCCGCGCCGCGTATTTAAAACATCCAGGCTGGGCTTCCGGCGCACGTACACGCCCGGGAGGTCAACCACATCATATATCTCAACCGAGGTGGCCTTTCCCGCAGCGTTGTGTAGGTCGTGATTGCCCACTATTATATACACCTTTATATCGGCATCCGAAAGGCGCTTCACCCTTTTGGCAAACTCACGCTGCTGGGTGACATCGGGCTCCCTATTCTTAAATACATCACCACATATCAGCACGGCATCGACCTCGTTGCCTATGGCGTAATCCACCAACTTATCCAGGGTGGTTAAAAAGTCGTTGATACGGGAATGGATACCGGTGGCACTATCCAGCCTGCCGTAATTCTGCATCCCTATATGAAGGTCACCGGTATGAATCAGGCGTATAGGCTCCCTCATATGCCATACAACTCCTTC
This sequence comes from Caldicoprobacter faecalis, assembly GCF_900115765.1. NCBI lineage: Bacteria > Bacillati > Bacillota > Clostridia > Caldicoprobacterales > Caldicoprobacteraceae > Caldicoprobacter > Caldicoprobacter faecalis. Next base: position 57,976 of record NZ_FOXR01000010.1, read on the forward strand.
ATAAGGTCTTCAAACTCCTTGCCGGGTGGTGGTTCATCCGTTTCAGATGCCCCTGCAGAGCTGCCAAATGCTTGTTTGGGCCCACTCATCAGGCCGCGGTTAAAGGTGCCATCCTCATCCTTGGTAATTTCCTTATAGAACGTCTCGTCGTACGTCCTGGTCTTTATAACCACGGGCATTGGAACGGCATGGCCCATGATGATGGCCTGCTGCTTTGTATCTAGGCTGGCCAGGACGTTGCGCAGCATCCTGGCATTGTTTACCCCGCACAGTACAGACTCTATATCCTTTTCTTCAGTGAGCAGGGCCACTATCTTGGTCCCCAGCTGGGAAAGCACCTCGGGGTCAATACCAGAGGGCCGCTGGTCCACCACCAGCAACGTTACGTTGTATTTCCTCATCTCCCTGGCTATCATGCCAAATATGGTCTGGCGCGACAGCTCTGGGTTCAAAAACTTGTGGGCCTCTTCGATGACTATAACCAGGGGCGTGTTGTTGCCCTGCATCCCCCCGAGAGCCTTTTCGCTGCGCTTGACATACAGCTCGTGGATGCGCCGGGTCAGGATATTGGCCACCAGCATATAGGCCAGCATACTCCTTTGATGGCCAAACTCCAGCACCACGTTCATCCCGCTATCCAGATACTGCATTATTCGCTCCACTGCATCGTCTGCCGGATTTTCTTTTATAAACGGTAGCCTCTGCAGCTGAAACAGCTTACGCTGAAGCGCCTGCAGCGCGCCTTCATGAGCCCTCGTCCTATCGGCAAAGTCCTTTATGGCAAAAGCGTCCATGTTCAAAAAGGTGATCAGCCAGTCCTGCCCCAGATGCTTTTGAAGTACATATATGACCTCCAGGGCAGTGGGGTTTAGGTTTAGCTCTTCCCGCACCAGTATAATGTCTTCGGCTTCAATGGAGCGGTAAGGTATCTCCACCACAAAGTCGGGATGCACCCCTCGATTGCGCGACGACTCAGGATCCAGGGTAAAGATGGCCACCTTGGAGCCAAATAGCTGTTTTAGCCCCTTAGCCTTTTTGCGCGTCTCATCCTCATCCTCGCCTTCCCAGCCGTACTCCGAATGCATGTCAAACACCAGCACATTACAAAGCCCGCTCTTTATCATGCCACACAGCATGATACGGGTATAAAATGTCTTACCGGTACCCGACTTGCCAAATATCCCGTTGGACCTTTCTATGAATTTCTTTAGGTCTATGCATACCGGTATGTGGTCCATATCCAGCGGGGAGCCCACATGAAAATGCGTTCGGTCAGGCCGCCCGAATATCTTGAAGACGTCCTCCTCCCGCGCCTCACGGACGCGGGACAGATAGGATGGTATGCTCTTTACGGGCTGTACCTTGCCATCCTCGCGCCTTATGGCAATCATAGGCTGAATCTTTACCTTGTCTATAATTCCGGTACCCCTAACCACTTCATTGAGGAGGGAGTTGTCGGACAACGTCTCATAGAAGGCTTTTGGATTGGCCGCTTCAATATCCTCATCCACCACCATCGAGAAGAAATCATGGGTCCTGCCTTCCACCACGCAAAAAGTACCCACTTTGACTTCTTCTATATTTTCGCCAATGTCTAGCCTTACTTCCAAGCCGCCTGAAAGCGAACCCCTGAGGATCGTCCCCCTCATGCTATATCCACCCTCTCTAAAATGGACTTCAGCCTCTGGGTGTCGTAGTTCAGCATCTTCAGAAGCTCGCGCCCCGCCCTAATTATATATTCCCGCGGATCGGGATGGAAGCGCGCTGCCATGCGAATGGCCGCAGCCGTCAACTCTTCGCCATTGCCTGCAGGGCTGTTGAGCGTTTTTTCCAGAAACCCAAGGTGCTGCGAAATGGTCAATATCTCATCATCGTCCGCCTTTTCCACAGGCAGATGAAGGCTGAGATGTATGGGCGGATAATATGGATGGTACCGACCGTCTTCGGCATAACCCACCACAACGCAGGAAAATTCGGTACGAAGCAGCTCAAAGATCTGCGGCTGTTCCATCTTAAGCTCATCAATCGACTTGAAAAAAGCCTTTGCCTTGCTCACGCCATCCAGGCTGCCGGTATAGGCCCCCGATACAATGCCATACACCCTTAGATTTCCATCCTGAACCCTCACAAACGAGCCGTAAGCAGGAACCTGGTCATATCTGATGGCCTCGGCCACAAACTCGGCCGTCCTGCTCTCTATGATCTCTCCTATCAAGGTATACACCCCTTTCTAGAAAATCCTGGTGCGCTTGCGCAGCTCCTTGTTTGTGACATGGCAGGGAAGGCCCCGCCTGACAAACTGCCCTTCCACCAGGCGGTAAAACGCCTCCCGCTCCTCGCCCTTTATCACCGCAAAATGGTGGGCCTCCTGAAGCGCCACCGGATACCCCATGCCCTTTTGCGCTTGGTCATACACCGCCCAGTGAAGCTGATTGAGCAGGCCCTCGTTCTCCAACACATAATCGGGCGCCTCAACACGGGCTATCTCGCTACCAACGTTTATGTAGAAAAACCCTATACGGTAAAGGGGCCATTCACGTCGCGGCAATGTGTTGATGCCGCCATAAAAGCACGCAGACCTCTCTCCCGGCCTGAGAATATGAGCAAACAAGGTAGTGTCCCTCAAGCCCTCCAGCCTGTGACAGGGAGCCGCGGGATCACCTCGATATTCACAGTTGATACAGTTCATGATGGGCTGGGTGCAATCTCGGGCCCGCAAGGTATTTATCACAAGGGAGGTGCGGGAACCCGATATGTATCCCGCCACCGGAATACCAAGGCTTTCTCCCACCTTAAAAACGTCCTTGAAGTGGGGAGCGGTAAAACCGCCTATATCCTTTTTGGCCGATGCCGCTTTATCCCATGAAACAAGCGTGCCGTCCACCAATGCCACTGTGGGGATACCCTCTCTTCGGTGATTTAAAATCAGGTCCTTCAAGTGCTCAGCCTCCATGGCGGCGCGCTTCTCGGCCAGGTCTTCTCCCCGCATTAGAAATACTTCAATCTCTCCCTGCTTGTAGAGGTCTTCGTCTTTGTAATACAGATATGGCAGGCTGTCCATAAGCGGTGGGTCCCCTGTACCGTAGTGCAGCACTACCCTGCCGATGTTGAGCACATAGCACAATACGATCTCGTGCGTGTCCACATCGATTTGCGATCCATCCACCGCCATAACGGTATGGGTGGGGATTGGCCGTGGAAGCGGAAAAGCGTCGTCTATCCTGCCCCTGGGAAAGGCTACAAAAAAGTGCCGTGGATCCGAATCTATCTTTTCTATGTAAGCCTGCGGGTTTTCTCGAAAATCGCGAACGGCTTCCAGCACACAGCGCTCTTTCTCCTTCAGCCGCTGTACCTCCTGCTGGCGCGTCCGCGCCATCTCCATAAGCTGCAGGCTTATCTTGCTCAAATCCAGCATATTCACACTCTCCCGTATTGCCCCTGGTTTTCTATTAGAATTAGACTGTCAAACTCTCAAGACGGTTTCAGTTTATCAACGGCTCAGTTTAATTCTATCCCATTTTCAGCCATTTGAACCTCCCACGAGAAGTCGCGTGATTCCTGCTTCATATATGTTAATACAACTTTAACGTCCTAACTCATGATTAAAATCACGAGTGTGCGGACGCCTATCCATCAACCGACTTCCTTTTGCAGCTACATTTTTTCAAAATTTGTTTTGAGCACCAAAATAAATCTTTACACTAACAAAACATACAAGAATCCTTTTACATAAAGATAATATCACACATGAATAATACGACCAATAATATTCTATCACCTTTCAATAGAATGTTCAAAACTATTTATAGCTTAATTTACATTTGAAGCGTATGCAATTGAATTAGTGTTTTTAGTCCGTTTTACCAAAAATATATTACAAAAAATTCATTATACAAAATATGGTGGACTCTGGTATAATATAATTTGTATTAAAGCGGTACAAATCTTAAACATGCAAGAATAACGGAGAGAAACCATAAACTTTACTGGATAAAAGCGAGGTGAATGGCTTTATGGCCTCTGGACCAGGCACCAGATGCGACGTGTTAATATTTTCTGCCAGCTACGGAGCAGGGCATTACCAGGTATCCAATGCACTGGCCACAGCCATAAAGCAGCAGCGTCCCGACTGGAACGTTGAAATATGCGATTTTTTAAATTATATAAACCCGTTTTTCAAGCAAACGCTGCTGTTTGGCTATCACCAGGTCATCAAACACTTTTCGACCGGGTATAAATGGTTTTACGAGGCCACGCGCCATCTGCCTCCTGATTCCAGATGGCAGCGCATGCTAAACCGAATCGGCAGGCAAAAGCTGTTGGAAGCCATATACAGCCGTTCACCCAGCGTCATAGTGTGTACTTTCCCCAACCCGGCCGGGGTGATCTCCTACCTTAAATCCCGCGGCTATATAAACACACCCCTTGTAACGGTCATTACGGATGTGGCTTTCCACAGCCAGTGGATCCATCCGTACGTGGACGCTTATATACTGGCGGCCGACGTCGTGGCCAAATACTTAAAAAGAAAAGGCATACCTCCATCGCGCCTGTATGTCACGGGACTTCCCCTGCGGCAGGAGTTCATGGCCCCGTGCCATGACCCTTCAATATGGGAGCGCTACGGCCTCAGGCGCGATCTCTTCACGCTGTTGATGATGGGCGGGGGTTGCGGCCTGCTGTCAGATATGGAGGACATATGCGAAAGCCTGGCAAAGCTTGACTTGCCCATGCAGGCCATAGCGGTGACCGGCACCAATTATGCACTGGCCAAAAGGCTGGAGGACATTTCGCAGCATTCCAAGATACCTCTTCGCGTGCTGGGCTACGTAGACAACATAGCGGAGCTCATGGAAATATCCGACCTTTTGCTGACAAAGGCGGGAGGGGTAACCGTATTTGAAGCTCTGGCCAAGAAGCTGCCAATGCTGATATACAAACCCCTACCCGGCCATGAGAGGAGCAACGCCCGCTTCCTGGTCCGCTACAAAGTGGCCGTACAGGTGGATGACGAGGAGGAAGTGGTCAAGACCATCATCGATTGCATCAATGACCCATCCATACTGAAAAGCATGGCACAGGCTATGGAACCCATATCAAAGCCTTTTGCCGCCAGGGACGCTGCAAATATAATAGTACAGATGGCCGAGAACTACAGGAATGGTTCGCAGCAGCCCAACCTGTTTATATCATAAAATCGACCTGTAGCCTTTTTATGTAACTAAAGCATAAAACACTGGCGTTATTCGATTCAATATACTACATCGTAATGGTACTGCATTATCATAGCACTGTAAATTATTTATGCTATGATGAGCAAAACCGAACCACTATAACTGTAAAAAGTCAATTTTGCTGCTCAAAACGAAATCGACAATTTTGAAGCAAAAATGAGAGTGGGCAAAAAATTAAGTTTGCAGCAAAATCAATTATGAAACTCAAAAAGCAAAATATCTGTATCAGGAAAGGGTCGTAAAAGATGTGGGTATTTGCATCTATAGCGGCAGCTGCAATCGCGATATTTGCCATTTACTGCCTCATACCAAACTACTGGATGCGCAACCGTTCAAAACGGGTCGTGCGATGCGGAGAGACCAATAAGCCATGGATAGCCCTCACCTTTGACGACGGGCCAAACCCTATATATACGCCCAAGCTGCTGGATATCTTAAAAGAGGCCGGCGTGAAGGCTACCTTTTTTGTCGTTGGAGAGCAGGCACTCCGGTATCCTCATATACTTCGCAGAATGCATTCCGAGGGGCACACTGTGGGATGCCACTCTTTTTCCCATCGCCATGCATGGCTGATGTCCCCCCTGCGCACTTTCAGTGACATTGAGCTGACCTGCCAGGCCATCAAAAGTTCTTTAGGACATCAGCCCCGCTGGTATCGGCCCCCATGGGGCATGTTCAATCTTTGCAGCGCAGCGGCGGCTCGAAGGTTGGGCCTTGAGATCGCTTACTGGTCCATCGAAGCACAGGACTGGGAAGCCAAAACCACAGCCCGGCACATATACGACGCCGTCATCTCCCAGGCACAGCCCGGCTCTATAGTGGTGCTGCATGATAACAGGGGAGCCCCCGGGGCACCTGCCAAAACCCTGGAAGCACTCCCCTCCATTATCGACACGTTAAAGAAAAAGGGTTACACATTTGTAACCCTTGACCAGCTGAAAGGAGATAGGACATGATCAAAAGGCTTATAGCTCCCGTCTTTATACTGTGGGAAAAAATATTTTCTAGGCTGAACGACATCTATACCGTTGAAAATTCCCCCTATGGGCTGCTGAGGATGAGCATCCATCCATACAGCGGCGACCCTCTCCCCTTGGAGGATGGCTCGACCCTTCAGCCTGGAGAATACGTGGCCGAGCTTCACATCTCCAACACCGTCATATACAGCGGTAAAGTGGGAAACGTAACGGTGGCTTCGGACATACACCTGCTCCCTCTATTTAGGGAGGAGATGCACAACCTGGCGCGGCTTGCCCGCGACGGCAGGCTGGACCCGCGAGTAAAGGCGCTGTGGGGTGTCACCCTGTTTGGCCCCGGCGTAAAGCGTATGGGCTTTCAGTTACGGCCTCTGCCTTCCGGCAAAAACGCCACAATGCTCAAAGCCTGGATGGGATTTTTACGCTGGATATTCTCTCCACCCACCGCCCGGAAGCGCTCGAGGACCAGCGCCGCCAGACAAGCCCAGGAATTCTGGATGTCCATCAAACACCTAGTTGAAAAGTATGGCAATTAATCCCCACCTGCAGCTCTGTGCTTCAGGCTCTTTCGCCGCCTGAAGAAGGGCAGTGAATCGCGCACCAGATAGATCAAGGTTCCCGCCGTCAGGATAATCAAAAATATCACGACGGTAAGGGCAACTTTAAGAAGGGTCACCTTCCCCGAATCTGAGCCATGCCGATTTTGCGCTCCATCCGTCACCCCCACTGCCACTTCAAAGTGCTGGCTTCTGAATTCCAGGTCATTTCCCTCTTCGTCCTCTGCCTTCACCACCACGACAAAGGAACTGGTCTGCTCCACGCTAAGGTATGACAGGCTAAACATCTGCTCTTCCCCCGGGTTAAGCACCAGCATGCTTCCCATCCCAATGTTTCTCTCTTTAACCAGGTCCTCAATGAAGACCTCTATATTCTTCAGCGCTACCCCGCCATCGTTCTTTATAGTGCATTTTACCTGTACCGCCCCTGCTTTTTCCAGGCTGGGAGGATCCACTTCTACATCAATGGATACATGAGCCGCCTTATCAAGCGCTTGGGCAGGAATCAGCAGCTCATCAGCCTCGTATCTATAAGGAGCCCCCGTCAGCTCATCCTTGGCGGTCAAAACGGTCTTGCTTATTATGCCGTCATCATCCATTTCCTTTTCCACTGAAACCACTTCCTCATCGCCAGGCTTCAAGCTGTCAAATGAGGCTATGTTCCCCAGCTCGGGTTCATCCACCGACACATCCTTCAATGCCACCTTGCCGGTGTTACGGATTATATATGTCAGGGTAACGGTATCTCCCGGCGCTGCCTTTTGGGGCTCAAATCTTCTCTCGATCTCCACCATTGCCTCAACCCTGGATATCTCCACAGTATAATGAGCTTGCACCTTTTGAGCTCCGTCTTCGGGTACACCGCTGCACGTTATGGTGTATTTCCCCGCTGAGTCAATTGTAGCCTTATAGATAGCAGTAGCTTCCTGCCCTGGAAGCAGCTGGACTATCTCATAAAAGGTCTTCCCCTTCCAGTCGGTACACTGGATATTTTGGAGGGTAACGTTGCCGGTGTTTTTCACTTTGAGAGTAAAGGTCACCTCTTGTGCTGAGGTGATTTGTTGTTTGTCAACGCTGCCTTGTACCTCCAGAGAATATACAGGCTGCGGCTTTTCCACTTCAACTTTGACCCTTGCATCGGGAAATTCCTGTAGCACATCTCCCCGTACCGACAGAGGATCCTTGTATCTCAATATGAGGTAGCTTTCGGTGGTATCTTCCAGCTTGAACTTTCGTTTCACTGTCTTCTTTTCGCCCGGTTGCAACCTTGGAATCCTGCCCAGCTCGCCAAACTGGCTGTCCACGACGGCTATATCCGTTAAAACCACGTTTGAGGTGGATTCCACAACCGCAGCGTATTCCACCTCGTCGCCCCTTTTCACCCGGGATGCACTGGCAGCATAACTTACGTTAAATCCTATGTTGAAAATATCCAAAACGCCTTCTCCCAAAACCGCCCATTCGTTTTGCCCTTCGACCTGATATTCCACCAAATAGGTCACATAGCCATCTATGGCCTTGTAAGCTTCGCCCTCATCCGCACTGCTTATTTCCTGTTTCTCCCCCGGTGCGATGCTCCTCTCCAGCATTGTGGTTTCCTTCCCATTGGTAACATGGTTGTACAGTTCTTCCCTTATGCGCACCTTAACAGGTTTATCCATAGAATTTGTTATATTATAGATGAGTTCAAAGGGTTCTCCCGGCTGTACGACAGAAGGACTCATTCTTACCGACATAGTAACCTTACCCTGTGCCAGCGCCACTGTATCAACCAAAGCCATTACAACCATTGCAAAAATCATGATAACGGACAATATTCTCCAAAGCCTTTTAGGCATCATTTTCCCTCCCCTGCCTCGCTTACTGTATAATCTAAACCACTGTACAAAGGTTCAATATTTTCCTCCTGCTTATAATGCAAGATCCTTTTACCAGCTCCGTGAGCTTCCTCCGCCTCCGGCACTGCCTCCTCCGCCAGAGCCTCTACCTCCAAAGCCTCCACCGCCAAATCCGCCACCCCTTGGGCCCGGGCCAAACCAGCCTCCATATCCTCCGCGACCCCCAGAGCGGAATATGGTAGAAGTAATAGATCCCCTGAAAAAGGCAAAATCTAAGATGATAAATACCACAATGAGCACCAGCCATAGTATAAATCTGGACAAAGAAAAATCGTCCTCTTCAGGCTGCTCTACAGGTAAAGCTGGCTCTTCAAGCAGCGCATCGTCTCCAACCAATTTATCTGTATAGCCATACTCTAGGTAGATCTCATTTATTATCGCATTGAACCCCGCAACGATCCCCTGGCTGTACTCGCCCTTACGGAAATGCGGGATCATATATTCATCCTGTATCCTGCCGGTCTTGCCATCGGTAAGCACCCCTTCGAGGCCGTACCCTACCTCGATCCTGGATTGCCGCCCCTCTACATCGACAAATATGAGCACGCCGTTATCCTTATCCTTCTGGCCGATCCCCCACTCCCTGAACAGCCCCAGGGTGTATTCCTCCAGCGGCCTGTCACCAATGCCTGCCATGGTCACAACAACTACCTGAGCCGTTGTGACGTCCTCCAGCTCCTTAGCAACCCTTAGAATGTGCTCCTCGGCATCGGTATCCAGCACACCGGCATAGTCATTCACATAAAAAGCCTCGGTAGGGTCAGGATAGCTGTCCTGTGCAGCGCTGCAGGCAGAAAACAAAAATACAAACGCCGCTATACATACCGCTATCCGTAAAGCTTTTATCCATTTCATGCTCAAGCACCCTTAATCTCCAAATAGTTCGCCTACATCGGGAGCCTGCCTGGCATCTTCAGATGCCTCAAAATACTCAGCGCGTTCAAATCCAAACATGCCGGCTATGATATTCATGGGAAACCTTCTGATAGCGGTGTTGTAATCTCGCGCTTTTTCGTTGTAATCCCGCCTTGCAACCGCAATCCTGTTTTCGGTACCGGCCAGCTCATCCTGAAGCTGGATAAAATTCTGGTTGGCCTTAAGCTCGGGATAATTCTCTGCTATGGCAAGCAGCCTGGACAAAGCACTGGCAACCTCGGCGTCTGCCTGTGCCATGCCCTCAACGGTGGTGGCACCAGCCAGCTTTGCCCTGGCCTCGGCAATCTGAGCGAACACCTCCGATTCATGGGCTGCGTACTTTTTTACAGTTTCCACTAGATTGGGTATCAAATCGTTTCGCCTCTGAAGCTGGTTGTCTATCTGGCTCAAAGCCGTTTGCACCTGTTCACTCTTTGCCACCAGGCTATTGTAGCCGTTTATTACCCATATGGCCAACAACACGAGTATAACGCCTATAACCAAGACCGCTTTTATCCAATTTTTCATGTCTTTACCCCCAAAATTAAAAAATTTATACATTCGACAACTTTATAACTATTCTACCAGCATTTATATACCATTACAAGTGAGAAAAACAAAGGCGATTTCGCGCTGCCCTTTTACTATCATCATTTTCATTTATATGTCCCACTGGGAGTTTGCTATGAACTTTAATTTTGATAAATTACATTTTAAGCGCTTAAATATGTATTGTTCATAATAGACATAATATATGAACAAGAGGATGAAGAATTTTGACCTTTATTGACTTTTGTTTCTGAATATGATAATATATTTCTGACAAAACCAATAGATGCCTGTTCCATAAGAAGACAGATATCCGAAAGGAGCTGAGGCATATGCCGTTTTTGTGGTACGATCCCACCATGATACTGCTTCTCCCAGCAATCTTGCTGGCGATGTACGCTCAATTCAAGGTACAGAGCACATTTGCCAGATACTCCAGAATCCCTGCACGCAGTGGGCTGACGGGCGCCGAGGTAGCTCGAGAGATCCTCCGCGACAACAGGATTTACGATGTAAGAGTTGAGCTGACGCCTGGCATACTTACAGACCACTATGACCCGCACAATAAGGTATTGAGGCTTTCTCCACAAGTGTATAACTCCAGCTCTCTGGCTGCACTGGGTGTGGCAGCCCATGAAGCTGGGCACGTAATACAGCATCAATATGGGTACGTACCTTTTAATATCCGCACGCTTATCGTACCGGTTGCTGCCATCGGTTCGCAGCTAGCATTTCCGCTGTTGTTCCTAGGACTGGTCTTTGGGCTCAGGGAACTGGCTCAAATAGGAGTTATAGCCTTCAGCGCAGCTGTACTGTTTCAGCTGGTCACTCTCCCTGTAGAATACAACGCAAGCAGCAGGGCCATTGAAGCGCTGGAAGTAGGAGGGTACCTCACCAGAGAGGAGACACCGCATACACGAAAAGTGCTGAGCGCTGCAGCTCTCACCTACGTGGCAGCTACTCTGACAGCGGTGCTACAATTGCTCAGGCTCATGCTGATATCAGGATTCTTCGGCAGAAGGGACGAGTAACAAAGTCGGGGGTTCACCCCCGACTTTATTTTTGTTCATTTAAAACTCTTTTCAACACCTCAATAGAATAATCAATATCATCATAGGTCAAGGCATCAGACACCTGAATCCTTATTCTGGCCTGACCTTCAGGAACCACTGGATATCCAAATCCCACTACATATACCCCTTCTTCCAGCATCCTGGCAGCAATCCTCATAGCTTTTGCTGTGTCATAGATCATAATTGGAATGATGGCGCTGTCACCCTCAAGCGCTGCGATGCCGGCTTTCTTCAGTTGCTCCCTAAAATACTTCACTTTTTGGCGCAGTGAACGCACCTTCTCAGGATGCTCTTCTAAATATTCTAGGGCTGCAAGAGCAATAGCAGCCAGCACAGGTGGCAATGAATTGGAAAATAAATGGGGCCTTGACCGTTGTATGCATAAATTGATAACTTCTTTTCGTCCTGCAACAAAGCCTCCTCCTGCTCCTCCCAGAGCCTTGCCAAACGTGCCGGTTATAATATCAACTTGACCAAGCATATTGTAATATTCCGCAGTACCACGACCAGTATCACCTATAACGCCTGTTGCATGGGAATCATCCACCATAACAACAGCATCGTATTTCCTTGCCAGCTCTACAATGCCAGGCAGAGGTGCAATATCCCCTTCCATAGAAAAAACCCCATCAGTAACAATAAGTGCCACACCGCCCCCTGAAGTGACTTCTTTTAGCTTTTCTTCAAGTGAATTCAAATCCGCATGGCGGTACACCAAACGTTGTACACCTTTTGAGACCAGCCTGCACCCATCTATAATGCTGGCATGGTTTAATTCGTCAGATATCACAGCATCTCCCTCATTCAACAGAGCCGGAATAACGGCCGTATTGGCACTCCAGCAAGAGGTATACGTTAACGCTGCCTCAGTATGAAGAAATTCTGCCACCTTATTTTCCAAAGACCGGTGTATATCGTATGTTCCGCAAATAAATCTGACGCTGGCCGCTCCTGCCCCGTACTTCTTGAGCGCTTCGATCCCTTTCTCAATAAGCTGAGAATGATCCGCCAACCCCAGGTAATTGTTTGAACACAGCATAACAACATCGCCATATTTTTCAATGGTACTTCTGCCGCCTACTGATGATACAAGATACTGATACTCCTTGTATGTCCCCTCTTTCCTCAATGAATCAAGCTGAGTTTTAATTCTCTCATAAAGCCGGCTGCTCATAAAAAACACCTCCCTTTTATTTTGAAACCTTGAGCAAAACTTTTATTGCTTTATTTGCCTCCATCTCCATAAACCCCTTCTCTACATCCTCAAGATCCAGCACATGGGTAATAATGGGATCTATCACCTTGCCATTTTTCAAAAGAAAGCTCTCGCATTGATACCAGGTTTCAAACATCCTTCGTCCTGTAATACCACGTATGGTGATCCCCTTGAATATTATCTGTTCGGCCAGATTGAGTTCCACTTCACGGGGCGGAATGCCAAGCAAGCTGACCTCTCCACCATTGCTTAAAAGCTCCAAGCCCAACCTTAATGATTGGCCATTCCCGCTCATTTCAAGAAAAACATCCGGCCCCAGTTCATCAGTGTAATCCAGAATCTTTCGCCTGATATCTGAGTCATAAAAATCCAAGACATGATCAGCGCCTACCTTAAGGGCAATCTCCCTTTTAAAAGGGTTTGGCTCCACCACTATAACCTTTTTAGCCCCACTTTCTTTAGCGATGGGAATAGCGAAAAGCCCTATGGAACCTGCGCCAGTTATGAGAACGTTCTTCATGCTTACCGGCTGAGCCATGACAGTGTGCATAGCGTTTCCCAGCGGATCAAATAAAGCACCATAAAAATCGGGAATATCAGGATGTACCGGCCAGACGTTCTCGGCAGGAACGCATACGAACTCAGCAAAACAGCCATTTCTGTCAACACCGAGTATCTTCACATCCTTGCAAATATGCCCCTGACCATTTCTGCAATACTTACAATGACCACACGTTATATGCCCTTCAGCTGATACCCTTTGCCCTATCTGTAAGTGCTTTACATTTTTGCCCAGCGCATATATCGTCCCAATGAACTCATGACCTATAATGAGGGGAGGTTTAACTCTGCTCTCAGCCCAGGCATCCCACCTGTAAATATGCAAATCAGTACCACAAATTCCAGCAATGTTTACCTTAATAAGCACCTCATCGGGAGCAGGTTCAGGAATGGCATCAGTGGTGATCTCTATCCCCCGGCCGGGCCCTTGCTTTTTTACAACATTCATTGTGGACATCTCAATTCCTCCCCCCACAGAGATTATAGAAATAGTTAGCAGTTACATTTACAAAGCTTGTTTAATATATAGAACTTTGAGTTTATTATATTAAATAAACTATGCGCTGTCAATCCAAAAAATTCTTAAATTTCAATAGTTGACCTCTGTGGCAGACAGGTCTATAATACAATTGCCGCTATAAACCGAAAACAAAAATGATTTAGCTGCAAAAAATTCACTCGTTTAAATGTTGCTTGACAAAGCAGCACTTAACTTTTAATTTTAAAGTATGCAACAGCTTCTTTTTCAACTGCACTGACGCCAGGTTCGTTTTGATCAACAAAATGATCAAACTATTTTGTTTATAAGGTAGGGAGTTTACAATGGACAAAAGGCAACCACCGGCCATTGGGAAAAACATTGCCAATTACAGAAAGCAAAAAGGGATGAGCATGGATGAACTGGCCAAGAAGTCAGGGGTATCCAAATCCATGCTTTCTCAAATTGAACAGGAAAAGACCAACCCCACAGTGGTTACATTGTGGAAAATCGCCAATGCTTTAAATATACCCGTTGAATACCTGTTAAAGACCCAGTCTGTTTCACAGATAGAAGTGCTGAGAAGGGATGATGCACCTATCTTCTATTCAGAGGATCGTTCCTGCCTTATACGCGTAAATTCACCCGTACACATGATAGACAACCTTGAACTCTATGATATGACTTTTAAACCCAGGGGCAAACTCCATTCAAAGCCCCATTTTCCCAACGCCGAAGAATTTTTAACCGTCATCACCGGAAAATTCAAGGTTACCGCAGGTGAAAGTTCAGTTATATTAAACGAAGGGGACACGGGAAGATACAAGGCCGACAGGGAACATATCATAGAGAATTTAACAGACCAGGACGCAAAAGCTTATCTGGTAGTGTGGTTCCCCCAATAGTTTTGACATAATTGCTTCTACATAGCGTTTGTACCTGGTCAAAATAAAAACCGCTCTCTTAAGGAGCGGTTTTCTGCTTTTACGATTAATGACTATTCCTCAACGTAACTTTGCTTAGCACAAAACAACCCTATTTCACCACTATCCTGTGATACGCCTTTTTGCCCTTGCGTACCAGCAAGCTGCCATCTCGCAGGTCCTGTTCGGTCAGCTGGCGTTCGATGCTGTCCACCCTTTCGCCGTTTATATAGAGCCCGCCCTGCGCAATCAGGCGCCGACCTTCACCTTTTGACGGGATAAACCCTATGCTGTACAACAAATCGATCACATTGGAATTTCTCCTGTACTCCTCCATCGTTATCTCAGTTGTTGGCACGGCATCCAAATCCCCGCCGCTACCAAAGAGAGCCTCGGCTGCCATCTGCGCCTTTCGCGCTTCCTCTTCGCCGTGTACGTTTTTTGTAACCTCATACGCCAGTACCTTTTTGGCCTCGTTTATCCTCTCACCTGGAAGGCTTGCCAGGCGGTTTACCTCTTCCATGGGCAAGAAGGTGAGAAGCGCAAGGCACTTCTTAACATCCGCATCGGCTATATTCCTCCAGTATTGATAGAAATCGTACGGGCTGGTCTTATTGGGGTCAAGCCAAATAGCCCCTGCCCTGGTCTTGCCCATCTTCTGCCCATCGCTGGTGGTAAGCAGAGTAAAGGTGATGCCGTATGCCTCCGCTCCTTCCACCCTGCGGATGAGGTCAACTCCCGCCAAGATGTTGGACCACTGGTCATCTCCGCCCATTTGAAGACGGCAGCCATACCTCCTGTAAAGCTCAAGGAAGTCATAGCTCTGCATCAGCATGTAATTGAATTCCAGGAAGGACAAACCGCGCTCTAATCGGGCTTTAAAGCACTCAGCAGTCAACATGCGGTTTACCGAAAAATGCACGCCTATCTCCCTCAAAAACTGTATATAGTTAAGGTTAAGCAACCAGTCGGCATTGTTAACCATAATAGCTTTGCCTTCAGAAAAATCCAAAAATCTGGAGAGCTGCTTTTTAAAAGCCTCGGCATTCTTTGCAATGGTCTCTGCGCTCATCATCTCGCGCATATCGGTACGGCCGCTGGGGTCACCTACCATGGCAGTACCGCCACCGATAAGGGCAATAGGCCTGTGGCCGGCCCGCTGCATGTGCGTCATTACCATGATTTGGATAAAATGTCCCACGTGCAGGCTGTCAGCCGTTGGATCAAAGCCTATGTAAAATGTAACGGGTTCTCGGCCCAGCAGCTCCCTTATCTCTTCCTCGTGGGTAACCTGCGCAATATACCCTCTCTCTTTTAAGACATCATAAATGTTTGCCACTTCGATTCCTCCAATTTAAGTTTTTTATTTATTCATTCCTAGTAATTGCTCGCTTAACTGCTCGCTTTATCACAACATTTTAATCCATAAAACGCAGAAATTCAAGCGCCAGGTTTTGATGAAACATCTGATTGAAGCTAATAATTGGCCTTCCGTATCTTCACCTTTTTAGGTTTGGCCTTAAACAATGTCCCATCCGCTTTTCTGTTAGCTATGGTGCCCAGCTTTTCCATTCCCATTGAGATTGCGTAACCGATCAAAAAACATATGGCGCTCAATACAAGCTGCCCTGTGCTCGAAAAATTAGCGGGAATGATCAAAAGCGTCGAAGCCACAACGATGCCCAGAATGATATGGGTAATAAACTCTCGGTATCTCTCCAGCAGAAAATGGACAAACCGGGCTAAAAGCACAGCCGACAACGCAATACCCACAAGCAGAGGCAAAATAACATCCATTTTCATATCAGCGATCCCGGCTGCCATCGGCTGATAAAGCCCCAGGAATATGAGTATGGAGGATGAACTCAAGCCGGGTATTATTATGCTCAATCCCCATATTACGCCGCACAGAAAATACCATCCTGCATTGGGCGTAATTTCAATGGGTTTTTCCGCTTTCAGAGACAGCAAAAACGCATAAAAGGTGATCAAGCTTATCACAAAATACGACCACGAGACGGCACCCGTGCTCTTTTTTTCCGCCTCACGAAACAGCGAAGGAAACATTCCGCCAATCAGGCCCACAAACAGAGAAGCCGCCAATGCGGAAGACGTATTGAACAACACCTCTACAGCCCTTGCAAGCCCAAAAAAACCTATGGCCCATCCTATCATAATGGGTATGAACAATCTATAATACATAATCAAAGATCGTATAGGATGCGAAAGCAATGCGATCATGGGCTGGTATATACCGAAAGCTACGCACAGAACGCCACCGCTAATACCCGGTAATATAGCACTGCTCCCTACCAGTGCACCCTGTATAATCCGCAGGGCCCACAACCCAACAGGAAAATTTAAAGCCGGAAATTTAATATTCCCCATGCCGCTATATCACTTCTTTCTACTGGGTTTTTATTTTTATATTAGCAAAAAATCGGCATTTAGGCCAGCCTTCAAATTCAAAAATATTACCAGTAAATTACATGAAATTTGTCCTTTTTAGTTAAAGCACAAAAAGTTGAAGTTTTTGTTTTAGGTCTTCTATATAATACTTAGAAGATCTATCAGTCTGTTCAAAAGCGTATACAACAGGTTTTATCCCCTTACGCTCACATTGATGTTTGACTTTTTTTGAAAATTTCCTGGCTATCAACGCCCCAGCAACACATTCTTCTCCCATTTCCTTAATATAACTTTCCAATTGTTCAATATCCTTTTCTTTCGCATCGCCGGTCTTCACTTCCAAAATGATTTTCTTAGAATAACCCACAGGCACACGATTCTTTATAAGAATGTCAACATGCCCTTCAGCTAAAGCTTTTTCACCGAGAACTTCAAAATCCTCTGCACGGAAACCAGTTAACTCGAAACCCTCAAACAAAGCTTGGAGATTTTCATTCTCTGATAAATGCTGTCTTATCAAAGACTGAAGAATAATTTCTTGAAAATAGAAAATCTCCGGTGCCATTTGAAGCTTTTTATCCCATACGATGGCAGGAATAAATGTTTCGTAACCATCTATCATCAATTGATCAAGCGGTTTGGTATAAATTTGACCCATTTGAGATACTGATTGCAAAGTAGTCTGATCAGCTTGAAAATGTGTCTTACGATAACCGCCTCTCAACAGCAGGTTTTCTGCTACATACGCAAATTCCGGTTTAACCATCGATTCAACAAATTGACGAATCGGCTCCAAGTAAAGCCGAAAAGGAAAATAATACGTCTTTCCGGAGCTAAAAGTAATTGGCGGCCATGGAGGAAGTTCATGGGCGTTCTTCAAAGCCTCCTTTTTTCTAACCTTATATAGATTATAAACTTTTGCACCATACAAAAATGACACAAAATCGCCTTCCTGAATTTCCATAAAAGTCCACAAGCCATTGATGCTATTCGTAAAACCTGCCAGTGCATATTTTATACATAAATCCAAATTCGTTTTATTAGAGACAGAAATTAGGAAATATGCCATATCGAAACCTCCTACAAAAAGCTATCGAAAAGCTCGTTACTCCATTGTCTGAGCTGGGTTATCTTTTCGCTCCACCCTGCTGGGTTCCACATGCGCAGGTCATTTGCCATCATCTCCACCGAAAGCACATCAGCAAAACCGTATTTTTCAACAACTGCTCGTCGTCCTTCAGGAGTTATTGAACCCCAGATTAGCACGGCTCCATCCGCATGAACTTCGTGACCCCTTACCTTAACCTTATATGATTCAGGATATCTTGTTAAGTGCAAAAATTTCAAAAAAGCTGTATTTCGATGATGTTCAAGCTGCCATGCATCAGTGAGGCGTAAATATCTGTAATTTTGAAATTCCAGCTCGCACTTCACCTCGGCCACAAAAATCTTGCCTGTTTTTCGATGGCAAAGAGTGAAATCGAGAGTATGTCCTCGCATTTCGCCGGGAGCGTACACGGTAGGCCGTCCCAGATCTTCATAAGGTGCTTGAGGGCAACTACACCAGTATCTAACAAGTTCTTCACCAAATATACCGAAAAGGCGTGAGAGAAATTTATCTCTTACTGGGTCTCCACTATGAAAAATTTTATCAAAGTTAATTGTCATAGGTAACCAATCCTTTTTCCACTCATGCCCGCAATTTCTGCAAAAATAATCCGGGCTATCTTCCATGATGACGCAGCCACCCAGTTTTACCTCTCCGGCTTCAGCCCTCTTGAAAAGCTCATAGGTCGGCAAGCCATATATAATTTCCCCGCAATCTGTGGAACCGCATTTTGGGCATTTCACACAATCTGTCATAAGCTTTACTCCTCCTACTCTGCAAAGCGCCAACTTCCCCATGTGACAAACATAAACCAGTTATTAAAATCAAACAACAATTATTTCCAGACTGTATTTTTTTAAGCTATTCTAATACCCTACACAATACCGCCTGCTCCAATCCTCGTCATCCCTGTACCCGTCCAGCAAGTCATCCGCTATTTGCAATATAACATCTTTCAACTCGACCTTCTCGATCCACTCGGCAGGAATACGGCTCAATCCCAGATATGCTCCCAGTATATTGCCGGTTATGGCACCGGTACTATCGCTGTCTCCATCGTGGTTTACTGCAGCAATCAATGCTTTCTTGAAATCATCCCTATACTTTAAGGCACAATATGTTGCTATCCCCAAAGCCTCCTCGCCAACCCAGCCTTCACCAAGCTTTACAATCGCATCAATATCGGATGTATCGCTCTTTGACAGATGGAGAGCCTTGTTCAAACTTTGGATACATTCCTCATTGCCCTTATATCCTTTCAATTTCTCAATAGCACCTCTAACCGCTTCTCCAATATCCTCCCCTTCGATAATCGACGCAATCATATACGCCAGAGCACCAGCAGATAAATAGCCAGATGGATGGCCGTGGGTGAGGACAGCAAACGCTAATGCCATTTCAAAAGCTTTATCCTTTGGATAAAACAATCCTGCCGGTGCAGCTCGCATCACTCCACCACATCCTTTGCTATTATTGATGGGCTTATCAATAGTGCCCCGCTTGCCGCTTGACAAAGCAGATAAGCATGTGTTACCAGGCCCTCTATTTGAATGAAGCTCTCTTATTCCAATCAGCCAGCCATCATATATACCATCATAGTCTTCCATCTTCGGATATCCCTGTGTATGCAGCCACCTTAAATAAGCATGATATACCGCTGTTGTAGCACTACAGGTCCCCTTCACCCTCCGCATAGCCTCTGCTCGAAGTATGCCTTCAGCGGTAAACAAGCTCATCTGAGTATCATCGGTGATTTCGGCTTTGCCGTTTGTGCCGATAACAAGGTCGGTAATGCCATTTTCACCGTATTTTCTCTTTATTTCACTTGTACCCAGAAACTCTACAGGCCACCCCAAAGCGTCGCCAATTGCTCCGCCCAGCAGGCAACCCCTGAAATGGTCCCTATCCCTTTTCATAGCACATCAAACTCCCAGTTTACCTTAATTAATCGTATAAATCTATTTACCTATTCTCTAGGTAGTACCGGATTTTTATGGTCGAACTTTTGCCGCTCGGCGTTGTATGTAGTACTTTATCGCCTGGCATCATCTTTTGATACATAGCTGAGCATACTTGGGGCATTCTATCTTTTAACCCTAGCTGTTTGTGTATATCACCCGAAACCAACTCAATATAATCATAGCCTTTTCTTTTTGCTTCCTGCAACAGTTTCTCTATATACTGTCTTATATCTTCAGTTGTTATACGTTCTGCTGAACCAGCAAATTCATTAGCAGAAGTATGTACCAAATCAACAAACTCTTCTTGCTTGACACTATCTGCCATCCTCTGTAATTTTTTCTTATAATCTGCATTATCCCTGTACCTGTTGTTTCCAAACCTGATAAGCCACTTGACCCGTTCCAATTCCTCATCCGATAACGGTTTACCATCCAAACCCTGTCTGTTCCAAAGGCCGCTTTGTGCAATCTCCGTCACCGGGCTGCTTAACCCTAGCCAACTATTGCTAGGCCTAAAGTCTGAGCTTCTGTTAAGCGTTGCTATAATACCCTCTTCCAATCGCAACCGTTCAGCCTCATCTTCAACCGGGAAAGTAATAAAAGTTACATTCTCCCTTAGATACCCGGTGATTTTTCTCTCAAGTTCAGTCTCAAAGTGTTTATTTACTAAATGCCCATATTTTCTTACGTTTTCAGAAATATGCATATCAATTTCCCACACT
The DNA here is from genome assembly GCF_900115765.1 of Caldicoprobacter faecalis. NCBI lineage: Bacteria > Bacillati > Bacillota > Clostridia > Caldicoprobacterales > Caldicoprobacteraceae > Caldicoprobacter > Caldicoprobacter faecalis. The sequence continues at coordinate 78,557 of NZ_FOXR01000010.1, forward strand.
TTTAAATATGGATCCCTGGCAGCATTTAAAAAAGCGCGCCCAATGTTTTTACGCAAAATACTGCCATCTGCATCTTCCTTTAAAAAATGGTCTCTTAACCTTGTCTTCAGACGTCCCCGCCCCCGGTGGGTACCTACTCGAACTATCCTATCCATACCCTTATAGCTTTCACCTTTTTCAAACATTACATATATACCATTTGAGTAGGGAATCTGATCTATCATTGTCCAATCTAATCGAGGCAAACTGTTAAAAAGCATATGAATAGCTACTGCTTTATCCTGTTCTTCTTCAAGTGCAATCAGCCTCTCCAGTTCCGGTATCCATTCTCCCAGTTTTTTACCTTTGAGTGGAATCCAGAAATAGTTTAGATTAGGCAGCAAAATTTTATAGTAATTCTCTCCTGCCAAAATGATAAACTCATCGTGTTCTAAATCAGAAACTTTCCCCAACTCTTTTATGACCTTTTCTCCCCATGCTTGCTGTTCTCCTACACTTTTATCATTCAAGGTTTCGTCATAAGGCTCAAGCATCATATTTCCTGACACCAGACCATACTTCGCAGAAAGAACAAATATCTTATCGGCAACAAGCTTTGCAAAAGCATATGCCAACCGAAAACGTGGGCTTTCTGAATAAAGTTCTCTTGCTGGGCATTTATATGCTTTTTTAGCACTAGTACACGAAATCAAAGCGATCCTAGCCATAAATCATTCCTCCTAATATCTATCTAACCATATACAATATAACTAAACTAAATAACTAAATAGTTGAATGATTCAGATATGCCCAAAAAAACATAAGTTAAGTCCATATAATTGTGTAAAAAGGGGTTGAGCCACCCCCACCCCTCTGGTTAGAATTAAAATGTAAAAACCAAAACTAACTGGAGGGATGAGAAATGGCTCAATACAATATTACCATTGATTCTGAAATTTTGCACTATCTTTTTTTAAAAGGAGCTAAAGATGAAGGTA